>NZ_RCOD01000101.1:0-2944 GCF_004307505.1 Pseudomonas sp. Sample_11 | reverse complement strand
CGTAGGGGGAGGTGGGGTCGGTTTCGGGTGGGTTGGGTGTTGGTTTGATCATGGTAAAGCTCCTTGAGAAATGGAGCCGACAGCCTTCGCTGCTAAACGAAGAGGGTGGCGGCTTTACGCGGGTTAGCAGACCAGGCTCAAGGATCCCGGCGCACCGAAGTGCCCCACGCAAGCCGCCATAAAGAGAGGCGGAGCCAGCGTGCCTTGAAAATTTGCCGGGCTGCTAAACCCGATCACTGAACATTCAGCGACCGCACCACAATAGAACCCGCCCCCAAGGCGCACAAGCCGGCGGATTCTGGCTTGGCTGTAGGCAATGGCGCAAGGATTTGTAGCCTTGAGACCGTATCCGCAGGTGTCTTTTAAACAGCTTCGTTTAAATCAAAGAATTGCGCCGAACCTGATGGCCTCTTCGCGAGCAGGCTCGCTCCCACATTTGGAATGCGGTCAAGTTGTGGGAGCGAGCTTGCTCGCGAAAGAGCCATCCGGGCCAGCAGAAAAACCTTGATCACACACGCTATTTAAATCACTGGAATTTAAATCCGTCCCTTTTATTTAGTTCGCTTTGGTGCGCTATTCGTCAGGCAATAAAGGCAGCTTCCGTCGTCGGCCTACGAAAGGATAAGTACCGCTGACGCTAGTTAGGCCGATTGTCAGCCCGCTATGTCGGTGGTCTACGGGGGCGGGAGGAACGGCGTTACCGTTCGAACGTAGATAGCTGATTTGGGCCTGGTCGTTGACGGCAATCGTGCCGTAAAAGTTAGGAGACACCTGACCTAGAAAACTCGATTGAAATTGAAAACTGATGGGGGGATTGAAGATTTGCGTGTCAGTCCTTGTAAATGGAACAGGCTCCAAATTCAGGTCTCGCAGAGCGGCGTGCGCCGCGCTCCAAGTCAAAGCTCGGGAATCAGCGAATAATTCGTACACATTGGAACATTTCACCGGGTATTGAGCAGTTCTCCCCGCTGCATCTCGCACTTCGATCACAGTTGACCCGTTTGAGACAGAGTAGACCTCACCCGTCGTGAAGTTGACGGTTGCGATGTGCACGTTGTGAGAGGTGAAGGTAAAAGGCGGGGTTCCATCAACTGGAAGCCGAGTTGCATGGGACTGTGGAGACTTATAGCTGGTTCGGGTCCAGTCTGGCTGATAAGTGGATTGCGGGGACATATAGTAGTTGAGGCCGTCGAGCAGCATTTCCGACGGATCTATCTTCAATGGCTTGGCCACACTCACCGTATAAGTACGCACCCGAAGCGGCACCGCTTTTGTCTTGTCCTTAAGCCCATCAAGATTGACCGCACAAACCACTCTCAACGGGCTTCCATCTTTCAGGTTCTTCAACCACTCGACTTGCGCCAGTAACGAAATCCTGTCCGCCAGTTCACTAGGCCCGCCGGTCGAAACTTCCTTGGTTACCGGGTTCCCATCCGCGTCGACGCCTTCAAAATCAACCCAGACCGGGTGGGTCTGTTGCATCAGTGGAATTTTTTCCGTGAGCACCCGCGCATCATTCGGTAGTTCCGGAACATTGAGCTGCTGCCCCATTTCCCCCGCAATATTCGGAGTCGGCAAGCGCGGGTCGTCCACCGCGATTTTATCGATGACCACCTCCAGAGGAGGGGATTCGCCGCTGGGCACGCCATCTCGAATCAATACCCACGACACCTGGATTGTTTTGCCTTGATGAGCGAGAAGGAACGCCACGCTGAATGTGAAATTGGCGCGTTGGTTGGTGTTGAATGCCACTTGCGGAAATGATGAACCCGGTAGGCCATCGACAATCTTCAGCGTCGCCTTGTCGTTTGCCAAAGCGGCTTTGAACTCGGCCCGCACCTTCACTCCGCCTTCACTTGCCAGCACATCGATTGGGGAGACGGCGTTAACGAGTGTCGGCGGCTCTTGGGAGATCTTGTCCAGATCCACTTCCACGAACACGGCATCGGACCAGGTTGGAGGGCCGGAGGGATTGGTCAGGTAGTCGACAACGCGATATTTGATTTCGAAGGTTTTATCGTTGCCACCCTCGATCAGCTTGTCTTTCGGGATGTCGATCACAACACTTTGTGGCACGGGAGGCAGGGGCGACACACTGCTGGGTGTGAGCTGATATTGGTGATGCGCGCCATTGCAAGACACAAAAATCAGGTCATACCACTGCACGTTGGCATAAGTGACAGTCACCTTGAACTTGTCAGCTTCCGCCTGGTTGATCACCTTGTGGCTGACGGTGAGATTCAATACCGGTGGTACATCACCGGGCGGAGAGGTTCGATGGTAGAGCACCAGCTCAGGTGTGAGTTCATCATTCCCGGACGTGCGCTCAATGTGAATTTTGATGCGGTTAAGGCCTTTTTGCAGTAAGCCGGCAGGCAGGCGCAAGGGCGTATCGTCGCTTTCCTTGCCCTCAGCGATGGTGGTGCTAGGCCCTTTGTTGTCGTTGATCAGCAGGATGAGCTTATCGTTCTTGGTCTGATTTAAGTAAGCTAGCATGAGGACCAACAAGCCCTCGGTTTCATTGGCTTTCACAATGGTGACGCCGCCATGGACGTCTGCCATTGCAGGTTCCAGCTCGACCATTTCGGGGGCGTGCGGGCGGGTCAGTGCAAACGGTTCAACGAAGTTACGGATGCGGCTCATTGCATTCTCCTTGCGTGATGTAGGAACGCTCTTGCTGCATCTAATGCGAGACCGGCCGGGCCGTCACCTGTCAACTCTGACAGGTAGGAGGGGGTTTGCGATGAACGGTCATGAAGAGTGTTCCCATGCGCAAAGGCATGCAGCCGGGACGCTCCGGGTCCCATCGGGAGCCGAACGCGGAGCGTCCGTTGAGGCATTCCCACGCAGGAGCGTGGGAACGATCATCGGGCTCCGCTACTGCGGTAGCTCCAGATTATCCAGCACCCGATTCACCGCCAGTTCCCCGAGCATGATCAGTTGC
>NZ_RCOD01000042.1:0-1137 GCF_004307505.1 Pseudomonas sp. Sample_11 | reverse complement strand
CGTCGTGCTGACGGTTGCCTACACGATCTACACGATCCGACTGAATGCCATCACTGAGGAAGTGCTGGTGTCACTGGAACGGATTCTCAGCCTGTAACCGATTTTAGCGTGCTCATCCCGAGCGCTGCGAAGCCATGGCCTCTTGGGCCAAAACCCACGACTTCAGGGTCGTTAAATCATCGCGACAAGGAGCTTGTCATGCCAACACCCGCGTACATCAGCATCCACGGCAAAAACCAAGGCCACATCACCAAGGGCGCTTTCACCGCTGACTCGGTGGGCAACGTCTTCGTGGAGGGCCACGAGGACGAAATCCTCGCTCAGGAAATCGACCATCAGATCGGTGCCCCAACTGACCCACAAAGCGGCCAACCCACCGGACAGCGCGTGCATAAACCACTGACCTTCACCAGCGCACTGAACAAAGCCTCGCCGTTGCTTTACCAGGCCCTGGCCACCGGCGAAATGCTGCCAACTGTTGAAGTGAAGTGGTTCCGTACCTCCACCGATGGCAAACAGGAGCACTTCTTCACCACCAAACTGGAAGAGGCCACCGTCGTCGACATCCACACCGTGTTGCCCCACGCCCAGGACAGCGACAACTCCAACTACACCCAACTGATCAAGACCAGCCTGGCGTATCGCAAGGTCAGCTGGAGTCATGTGGTGGCCGGTACCGAAGCTTCGGATGACTGGCGCAAGCCGGCAGCAGCGGGCTAAGCGCGGCCCTCGTTCCGTCGCTGCGGTTCGTCTAGCGGCGGAACCTCCACTGACTTGAAATCTGTTAAGGAGGCGCAATGCCTGCCGTCGTACTGGTCGGACACGACCATGATTGTCCGTTGTGCGGTCCCACCGCCGTCGATAGCGGTTCGAGCAACTTGATCGTCAACGGTCGAGCCGTCGCTCGTGTTGGCGACAGCCTCGGCTGTGGCGCCGTGATCAACAGCGGTTCGCCCTCAATGATCGTGGACGGGCAACCGGTAGCCCGCATCGGAGACACCACCGACCACGACGGCGCACTGGAAAACGGTGAGCCCGGTTGGCTCATCGACTGATATTTTCACCTGCGACAGGGAGGCCCCATGCCCCGCCAAAGCGACCTGCGTTTCACTTTCGAGCCCCTGCAAGGCGATCCCT
>NZ_RCOD01000078.1:0-104186 GCF_004307505.1 Pseudomonas sp. Sample_11 | reverse complement strand
ATGATGTTTTCCGCCGCGCATTTCATGATGTGCGAGCCGACCGGGGTCGAGCCGGTGAAGGCAATCTTGGCGATGCGCTTGCTGGTCGCCAGCGCTTCGCCTGCCTCTTTACCGAAGCCCTGCACGACGTTGAGCACACCCGGCGGCAGCAGGTCGCCGATCAGCTCCATCAGCACGCAGATGCCCAGCGGGGTTTGCTCGGCAGGCTTGAGCACCACGCAGTTACCGGCGGCCAGCGCTGGCGCAAGTTTCCACGCGGCCATCAGCAGCGGGAAGTTCCACGGAATGATCTGGCCGACCACGCCCAGCGGTTCGTGAATGTGGTAAGCCACGGTATTGCCGTCGATTTCCGCAGCGCTGCCTTCCTGAGCGCGCAGGCAACCGGCGAAATAACGGAAATGGTCAGCGGCCAGGGGGATGTCGGCGTTGAGGGTTTCACGGATGGCTTTGCCGTTGTCCCAGGTTTCGGTGATCGCCAGCAGTTCGAGGTTTTCTTCGATGCGGTCGGCGATTTTCAGCAGGATCAGTGAGCGCGCCTGCACCGAAGTGGCGCCCCATGCATCGGCGGCGGCGTGGGCAGCATCCAGCGCCTTGTCGATGTCTTCGGCGGTGGAGCGGGGGAATTCGGCAATTGGCTGGCCATTGACTGGCGAGGTATTGGTGAAGTACTGACCTTTGACCGGCGCGACGAACTCGCCGCCGATGTAGTTGCCGTACTTGCTCTTGAACGAGACTTTGGCGCCGTCAGTACCGGGGTGGGCGTAACGCATGATGATGTTCTCCTTGGCTTTGTACTTATTAGAGAAACGCGCAAGTGCGCTTGCTATAAGCGTAGAGCAAGGCTCGGGCCACTGCCGTGCAGGTCAGGCAAATCAAGGGCTTGGCCGGTTTGTCTCGGACGAATGGAGTGGCGCCGTGACGGTTTCGGTACAGCACGGGTGACAGTTTGTACCGCTTGCGGCACAGCCCGTGACCGGGCGGTCTTGCCAGCATTGCAATGCGCGGGTGGCTGAGGGATCCTCAGCCAACAGCAATCCGGTAGGAGCTGCCGAAGGCTGCGATCTTTTGCTTTTGTTTTTCAAGATCAAGATCAAAAGATCGCAGCCTGCGGCAGCTCCTACACGGGATTGCGTCGACCTCTCGGGGAGAACAATAAGAAATGCACGACAACCATTTGAGTCGCCATGCCCGCCAGGTTCTCACCGTCACCCAGGGCAAACCGCACCTGCACGGCCCCGGCGCCGATCCATCGATCGCCCGTTCGTGGCTGCGTTGCCTTGAGGACTATCACCTTGATCCTTCTGTGACCATGGCGCCGACCGTGCTCGAGCATGGCCGGGTGCTGGAAAGTCGCGAACGTCTGCAACAAGTGCTGCAAATCGCCGGCACCGAGATGAGCAGCCTGCATCAGCAACTGTCCGGCGCCGGCCACGCGGTGCTGCTGACCGATGCGCGTGGGGTGATCCTCAATTGCGTGACCGCGCCGGCCGAACGGAAGATTTTCGAGCGCGCCGGTCTCTGGCTCGGCGCCGACTGGAGCGAAGCCTGCGAAGGCACCAACGGCATCGGTACCTGCCTGGTGGAGCGTCAGGCGCTGACCATTCACCAGGACGAGCATTTCCGCGGCCGCCACACCGGGCTGACCTGTTCGGCGAGCCCGGTGTTCGATCCCCATGGTGAGTTGCTGGCGGTACTCGATGTGTCTTCGGCGCGGCCGGACGTCTCGCGGCAGAGCCAGTTCCACACCATGGCGCTGGTCAATCTGTCGGCGAAGATGATCGAGAGCTGCTACTTCCTGCGCTGTTTCGACAATCAGTGGTTGCTGCGTTTCCATCTGCAGGCCGAGTCCGTCGGCCTGTTCAGTGAAGGGCTGCTGGCGTTTGACGGCGAAGGGCGGATCAGCGCAGTCAACCAGAGTGCGCTGAACCTGCTCGGGCATATTCGCGGTGGTTTGCTCGGTAAACCGGTGGAAGCGTTTTTCGATTGTTCGCTGGATGACCTGCTTGGCCGCGCGAGTGCCAACGCCAGCGCCAGTTGGCCGCTGCGCACCCGTGATGGCCGGCATCTGTTCGCGGTGTTGCGCGGCGAATCGCGCAAACCTACTGCCATTGTTCCAGCGCCAATCGCTGCTCCAGCGCCACGCCTGTCCGGCATCTGCCTCGGCGATGAAGCGTTGCAGGCGGAATTTCGCAAAGCCCTGCGCGTGTTCGAGCGCGACGTGCCGCTGTTGATCAACGGCGAAACCGGCTCGGGCAAAGAGGCGTTCGCCAAGGCTGTGCACCAGGCCAGCCAGCGCTGCGGCAATGCCTTCGTCGCACTCAATTGCGCGGCCATTCCGGAAAGCCTGATCGAGAGCGAACTGTTCGGCTATCGCGGCGGCAGCTTCACCGGCGCGCGCAAGGACGGCATGCGCGGCAAGCTGCAACAGGCCGATGGCGGCACCTTGTTCCTCGACGAAATCGGCGACATGCCACTGGCGTTGCAAACGCGCTTGCTGCGTGTGCTGGAAGATCGACAAGTGGTGCCGATTGGCGGCGAGCCGCAAGCGGTAGACGTGCGCATCATCAGTGCGACGCACCGCAATTTGCTCGAGCGGGTCGAGGACGGCAGTTTCCGTGAAGACCTGTATTACCGCTTGAACGGGCTGGAAGTGGCGTTGCCGGCGTTGCGCGAGCGCAGTGATAAATCGCAGTTGCTGGATTTTCTCCTGGCGGAGGAGGCGGGAGGCGAAACGATTCTGATCGACGAAGCCGCGCGGCAGGCGCTGCTGGCGTTCGATTGGCCGGGCAATGTGCGGCAGTTGCGCAATGTCCTGCGTACGCTGGCGGCGTTGTGTGATGGCGGGCGGGTCGGCGTTGAGGATTTGCCGGTGATGATTCGGCAGGCGCGGCCGGCGGTGGTGGCGGCGCAGATTGTCGGGCAGCCATTGGACGACGCCGAGCGTGTCGCATTGCTCAATGCGCTTGAGCAGACGCGCTGGCATATGACCCATACCGCTGAACAGTTGGGCGTCAGCCGCAATACGCTGTACAGAAAGCTTCGCAAGCACGGCATCGCCCGCTCTGCCTGACGACCTGATCGTTCCCACGTTCCGCGTGGTAACGCCTCCCCGGACGCTCCGCGTCCGCTTTGGGACGCAGAGCGTCCCGTGCTGCATTCCCATGCAGAGCGTGGGAACGATCAGGTCGAACAGGCCCGCCCCTCAGCTAAAGAGTGCCATTTCCCCCTCCCTACGCTAACCTGCGGCCATGTTTTACGAGGTCGACTATGCACATTCATATTCTGGGTATCTGCGGGACTTTCATGGGCTCGATGGCGGTGTTGGCCAAAGAGCTGGGCCATCACGTCACCGGCTCCGACGCCAACGTCTATCCGCCGATGAGCACGCAGCTCGAGGCCCAGGGCATTCAGCTGACGCAGGGTTATGACCCGGCACAGCTCGATCCGGCGCCGGATCTGGTGGTGATCGGCAATGCCATGTCCCGTGGCAACCCGGCGGTGGAATATGTGCTGAACAAAGGCCTGCCGTACGTCTCCGGCCCGCAGTGGCTGGCTGACCACGTGCTGCAAGGTCGCTGGGTATTGGCCGTGGCCGGTACGCATGGCAAAACCACCACCAGCAGCATGCTTGCCTGGGTGCTGGAACATGCCGGCATGAGCCCGGGTTTCCTCATCGGCGGCGTGCCGCAGAATTTCTCGGTGTCGGCGCGCCTTGGCGGTACGCCGTTTTTTGTGATCGAGGCTGACGAATACGACAGCGCCTTCTTCGACAAGCGCTCGAAGTTCGTCCACTACCGTCCGCGCACTGCGATCCTCAACAACCTTGAATTCGATCACGCCGACATCTTCCCTGATCTACCAGCAATCGAGCGTCAGTTTCATCACTTGGTGCGCACCATTCCGAGCGAAGGGTTGGTCATCCATCCGACCACCGAGCCGGCCCTGCAGCGCGTGATTGAAATGGGCTGCTGGACCCCGGTGCAAACCACCGGTGCCGGCGGTCAGTGGCAGGTCAAACTACTGAGCGAGGACGGGTCGGCGTTCGAAGTGATGTTCGAAGGCGTGTCCCAAGGCACCGTCGAGTGGGAATTGACCGGTCAACACAACGTCGCCAACGCCTTGGCTGCTCTGGCCGCAGCGCGTCACGTTGGCGTGGTGCCGTCGATGGGCATCGCCGGGTTGAGCGCGTTCAAGAACGTCAAACGGCGTATGGAGAAAGTCGCCGAGGTGCGCGGCATCACCATTTACGACGACTTCGCTCATCACCCGACCGCCATCGCTACCACCCTCGACGGCCTGCGCAAACGCATCGGCGACGCGCCACTGATTGCGATCATCGAGCCGCGCTCCAATTCGATGAAGCTCGGCGCCCACCGTGACGGTCTGCCGGACAGCGTGGTCGATGCCGATCAGGTGATCTGGTATGCCCCGGCCAACCTCGGCTGGGACCTCGGCGCCACCGCCGCATTGTGCACGGTGCCGTCGATTGTCAGCGATTCCCTGGAAGGCATCATCGAACGCGTGAAGAGCCAGGCGCAGCCCGGTACTCACGTGGTGATCATGAGCAACGGCGGCTTCGGCGGACTGCACGGCAAGCTCGCCGAGGCACTGCAATGAACGCTTTTTCCCAGGCCGGCGGCCCGGAGCGCATCACCCTGGCGATGACCGGCGCCTCCGGCGCGCAGTACGGCTTGCGCCTGCTCGATTGCCTGGTGCGCGAGGATCGCGAAGTGCACTTCCTGATCTCCAAGGCTGCGCAACTGGTAATGGCCACCGAGACCGACGTGTCCCTGCCGAACAAGCCGCAGATGATGCAGGCCTTTCTGACCGAATATACCGGCGCCGCTGCCGGGCAGATTCGCGTGTATGGCAAGGAAGACTGGATGTCGCCGGTAGCCTCCGGCTCCGGCGCGCCGGCAGCCATGGTGGTGGTGCCGTGCTCGACCGGCACGCTGTCGGCGATTGCCACCGGCGCCTGCAACAACCTGATCGAACGCGCGGCGGACGTCACCCTGAAAGAGCGCCGTCAGTTGATTCTGGTGCCGCGCGAGGCGCCGTACTCGAGCATTCATCTGGAGCATATGCTCAAGCTGTCGAATCTGGGCGTGACGATTCTGCCGGCCTCGCCGGGCTTCTATCACCAGCCGCAGACTATCGATGATCTGATCGACTTCGTTGTGGCGCGGATCCTCAATCTGCTCGGCATCCCTCAAGACATGCTGCCGCGTTGGGGCGAGCATCACCTGAGCAGCGATGAATAAGCTGCTGGTAGTTGTGCTGGCGCTGCAATTGGCTGGATGCGCTACCGTGCGCACGCTGGATGCGGCCAAACCCGGCGCACCGGTGGTGTACGCCGGGACGCGCCTGGATTTGTATGTGTTGAATGGCGGCTGCTGCGCCATGGACCGGTTCGGTGCCGAGGCGCCGAGCTATCCGGGAGTGGACCTGCCGGCCAGCGCGTTGCTCGATACGCTGTTGTTGCCGTTGTCGTTGCTCACCGTGATTGGCGTAGGTTTTCAAGCGACTGGTGGATTGTAGGGGGGGCGCACAACCTCTGTGGATTGTAGCGACTGATCGTTCCCACGCTCTGCGTGGTAACGCATCCTGTGACGCTCCGCGTCACGCTTTTTAGGACGCAGAGCGTCCATGGCTGCATTCCCACGCAGAGCGTGGGAACGATCATCATGGGCGGATGGATTATTTGCCTAACTTGCGCAGTTCATCCGACTCGATCACCCGCACCCCATCCTGTTCTTCCAGCGCCAGGCGCCACATCGCTCGCGCCAACTGGCACGCTTCGATGCCGTGGTATTTGCCCGGAATCAGCTTTGACAACGGCCCGGCGAGTTGCTCGACCAGACGCGGTTCGGTGCGTTCGCCGAGTAACAGCGAAGGTCGGCAAATGGTCAGCTGCGGCCAGTTCTGCGCGCGCAGGGCCTGTTCCATTTCACCCTTGACCCGGTTGTAGAACACCGAGGAATTCGGATCGGCGCCGATTGCGCTGATCACGATCAGGTGCCGCGCGCCCATCTCCCGCGCGCGCTTGGCAAACGCCACAACCATGTCCAGATCCACTGCGCGAAAGGCTTCTTCGGAGCCGGCCTGTTTGATCGTCGTGCCGAGGCAGCAGTAGGCGATATCGACCCGGCCACTGAGCTGCGGCAGAAACGCCTGCGGGTCACCGACCGGGTTTTCCAGATGCGGATGCTCGGCCAGCGGCCGGCGTGAAGGGGCGAGGACACGGGTAATCGTTGGCTCGTTGAGCAAACGGTCGAGCAGATGTTCACCGGTCAGTCCGGTGGCTCCGGCAAGCAATACGTGCTGAGGCGTCAAGTACATAGTGTCTCTCCCTTGATACTGTTCAGCTTAGTTGCCTTTTTTCGCCGCGTCGTTCAATGCGCTGCTTTGCAAAGCTTTGCGCGCCTGCTGTTTTCGCAGCAGCTGCCAGTGCGACAGCACGGTTTTCGGCGCCCAGATCTGCGGCTCCGAGGCTTCGAAGCCGTCGGCCAGCTCACGTTCGGCAACGGTGGCCTTGGCCAGTTTGAATGCCTGCTCAAGGTCGTCGGTCTGGTTCAGTGCCTGGGCAAACAGCGCATCGCCGAAATAAGTGAAGTTGGCTTCTTCCGAGCAACCGAACGACACCCGATCGGCGCGCGAGGCGGTCATGATCAGCGTGCGTTCGTCTTTCAGCGCCGGGATGAAGCCGCCGGAATAGCACGAAGAAATCACGATGACCTTGTCGCGATGCTTCAGCGGCGCGAGCACGGCGGCGAGCTCATCGGCGGGCAGGTCGGCCAGTTCCATGCGCGGCTGATCGAGCACCAGTTCGTGCTCGGCGGTGCCGTGGCTGGTCAGATAAATGAACAGCAGGTCTTCCGGCCCGCTGCGTTCGGCAAGGGCTTGCGCGGCGCGGCGCAGGTTTTCGCGGGTGGCCATCGGCCGGTCACCGAGATGATCGCGATGATTGACCAGACGAATCTGGCCGAAGGCGCCGAAGCGCGTATTGAGCATGTTGGCGACATAGTCTGATTCACGCAGGAACACGCTTTGCTTGCCGTCGCCACCGAGGGTCAGGGTGTACAACTCGACTGCCGGAGTCGAAGCGGGAATCGCCGCCAGTGCGTCGTCCAGCAACCGACCTTGGGCGAGCAAACCGAGTTCGAGGGTGTCGGGGAGCAATTTGCCGTCGGCGTCGCGCACGCGCTGGCCATTGATCCAGGTGCCGCTGAGCACGCTGCCATCGGTCAGCACCAAAGTGCCGCGTCCTGAATAGCTGTCGTTGTCGAAGCCGCCGATGTAGAAGCTGCCATCGGCGAGGTTCAAACGGCCCTGGCCGGTGAAGCGCCAGTCATTGAACACACCGATGTAATGGCTGCCATCAGCGCCGATCAGTTCGCCCTTGCCGGTCAGCGCGCCTTCCTTGAACTGGCCGAGCCAGACGTCGCCGTCGGCGTTCTCGTAGCGGCCCTTGCCGTGCAGTTGATTGTTCTTGAAACCGCCGACGTAGATATCGCCGTCGGCGCTGTTGTAAGTGCCGTTGCCTTCCAGTTGGCCGTTGACGAAATGCCCGCTGAACGAATTGCCGCTGGCATCGCCGCGCTGGCCTTCGCCGTTGGGTTTGCCGTGGGCGAACTGGCCTTGATAGGAGCTGCCGTCGTCCATTTCCAGACGGCCGAGGCCGGAATACTGGTCAGCCTTGAACTCGCCGCGATAGGTCATGCCGTTTTCTTTCAGCGTACCTTCGCCATCGCGCCGGCCCTGCTTGAAGCCACCGGTGTAACTGCTGGCGTTGGTGCTCAGGCTGCCCTGACCATCGAACAGACCTTGCTGAAACTGGCCGCGATAGACCTCACCGTTGCTGCCATGCCATTCGCCCTGCCCGTGCCACTGACCCTTGTCGAACTCTCCGGCGTACCAGCTGCCGTTGGGGTAGTCGACGCGGCCCTGACCTTGCAGCAAGCCGTCGACCAGTTCACCGCGATAGCGACCGCCATCGGGCAGGCGCGCATCCGGCGGCAACAGCGATTCGCCGTCGCCGCAAGCGGTGAGCATCAGGGTCAGGGCAAGGGGTGCAAGTCGAGCGATTGAGCGCATAGCGGGATCCGGGCAATTAGGCGACCGAGTATGCCGCAGCTATGCGTCGTATATATACAGACGTGACGCGAAACAGCGTGCGCTGCTTCGCATCCGGGATGATCAGACGAAGCAGAGTGACAGCGGCTCGGCGATGTAGGCCGGTTTGTCCGAGCCTTCTATCTCCAGTGTCGCGGTAGCCTTGAGCAACCACTGGCCGGGTTTTTTCTCGGTGACTTCGACCATGTCGACTTTCAGTCGAACTTTCGAGTTGACCTTGACCGGCTGGATGAAACGCACGCTGTCCAGGCCATAGTTGACGACCATCTTCACGCCTTCGGGCAGCACGAGGATGTCTTCCATCAGTTTTGGCATCAGCGACAGCGACAGGAAACCATGGGCAATCGTGCTGCCAAACGGCGTTTGCGCAGCCTTGACCGGATCGACGTGAATGAACTGAAAATCACCGGTGGCTTCGGCGAACAGGTTGATGCGCTCCTGATCGATGGTGAGCCATTCGGAACGTCCAAGTTCCTTGCCGACATAATCTTTGAGCTCTGCAACGGGAACATAGGGCATTGAGACTCTCCTTGGGTTCATCGGTTTTATAGTTTTTCAGGGGGCGGATTTGACCGGCCTGCGAACCACTGTAGATCATCATGGCGATTTGCTCAGGTCAACCGACCATGCTTTTGGCGAATGCCGGTCCATAGCGCCGGCATGCTTATAATGCCGAGCCCCTGCTGGCTGAAAATGTAAGACGGAGATGTCGGATGTTGTTACGTGGCCTGACCCTGCTGGTGCTGTTCCAATTGCTTGGCACCGCGCTCAATCATTTGCTGTTGCCGATATTGCCGGGGCCGATCATCGGGCTGCTGCTGTTGCTGGCGTTCCTGATCATTCGCGGTGAAGTCGGCGAGCCGTTGAATCAGGCAGCGGGCAGTCTGCTGCGTTATCTGCCGTTGCTGCTGGTGCCGCCGGCGGTGGGCGTGATGGTGTATGCCACGGCGATTGCTGCGGATTTCTGGGCGATTGTCGGCGCGCTGGTGGTCTCGCTGATCCTGTCGATGGCCTTTGCCGGCGTGCTCATGCAGCGGCTGGTCAAACGTCACGCGCCGCCGGCGGAGGAGTCCTGATGCTGTTTGACTGGCAAGGGGCGTGGGCGTCGGTGATTCATCATCCGTTGTTCGGCATTGGCATCACCCTCGGCGCCTATCAACTGGTGCTGGCGGCGTTCGAGAAAACCCGCTGGATCTTTCTGCAACCGGTGCTGGTCTCCATGTTGTTGGTGATCGGTGTGCTGGTCGGCTGCGGCCTGACTTACGCGGAGTACCGCAAGAGCACCGAGATCCTCAGCATTCTGCTGGGGCCGGCCACGGTGGCGCTGGCGGTGCCGCTCTATTTGAATCTGCGGCGCATCCGCCAATTGTTCTGGCCGATTTTTACTACGCTGGTGATAGGCGGGGTGGTCGCAACGGGCATGGGCGTGGCGCTGGGCTGGTGGTTCGGTGCCGATCACATGATCCTGATGACCATGGCGCCGAAATCGGTGACCTCGCCGATCGCCATGCTGGTCGCCGAGCAGATCGGCGGCGTGGCGGCGCTGGCCGCGGTGTTCGTGCTGATCACCGGGGTGATTGGCGCGATCTTCGGCCCGGCGCTGCTGACCCGCCTCGGCGTGCACAGCCCCGAAGCGCGCGGCATGGCGCTGGGCATGACCGCGCATGCGGTCGGCACGGCGGTGGCGATGCAGGAAAACGATGAGTGCGGCGCGTTCGCCGCGCTGGCAATGAGTCTGATGGGCGTGGCCACGGCGGTGTTCCTGCCGTTGGCGGTGTCGATGGTGGTGTAAGGAAATGTCTATGAGTCTGCCGCTTTTTCCGCTGAACACGGTGCTGTTCCCCGGCTGCAACCTCGATCTGCAGATCTTCGAGGCGCGCTACCTCGACATGATCGGCCGATGCATGAAGCAGGGCGTCGGTTTCGGTGTGGTGTGCATCCTTGAGGGCAGCGAAGTCGGTGTGGCACCAGAAGGTTTCGCAATGGTCGGTTGCGAGGCGCGGATCACCGATTTCGAGCAACAGGACAACGGCCTGCTCGGCATTCGCGTGCAAGGCGGACGGCGCTTCACTGTGCTGCGCACCGAAGTGCAGCGCGATCAACTGATTCTGGCCGACGTCGAGTGGCTCGATGACGAGCCCGAGCAACCGTTGCAGGACGAGGACGCCGACCTGGTCGCGCTGCTCAAGGCGCTGGCCGAACACCCGATGGTCGAGGCGTTGAACATGGGCACCGAAGCCGCCGGGCAACAGGCGCTGGCCAATCAGCTTGCCTATCTGTTGCCTTTTGCCGAAGAGGACAAGATCGATCTGCTGCAACTCGACGACCCACAGCAACGGCTGGATGCGATCCAGGCATTACTCGATGAACTGCAGGGCGAACTGTTCGCCTAGTTTCACTTTGAATCAACTCGCGCTGCCTGCCAGTATTGTTTCGCTTTTGTCTTTGTCTTAATTTCAAGTTGCTCGCAGGATGCGAACAACTTGAAAACAACAAGGATAAATCATGACTTTATATGAAGATGAACGGGCATTCTGGGACGATATTGCTGGCAAGTATATCTTGAAGCATGCCGGTACTGATCATAACGTTGGCCACGTCATTGAGGCGGCAGCGGTTTATGCGGATCGCATGGTAATGGCCCGGCGGAAACGAAAAACCGAAAACATTCCGGATGGCGATATTCTGCGGATGTCGGCAACAGCCACAGTCGCTATCTGATCCTTTTCCTTTTTCAACTTTTCTGTCGCTGTCTTGAACATGACAGCAGAGTGTTTACCAATGGGTAGTTCTATGTCTTTGGCAAAAGTAAACAATGAAAGCTTCAGTGCCAATCTTTATCTGGACGGTCTTCCGGTAGTTCTTAATCAGCAACGCCTGCAACAGACCCTGCGCCACAAGCGCATAACTCAAGGCGAAAAACTCGATGCTGAAGTGGGGTTGGCCGACTCGCGGACATCCGCCCTTATCACCCTGGCTGACAATGAGGACGATGCTCCATTGCTGTTGAGGTTTGTTCCTGAAGGTAACTGTTACGCAATCCAAGTGATCCATCCGGGCGTGTTTGACGGTGCGCGATTATTCATCGAAGACAAGACACATAATTTGCTGGTCAGCACCAGCGCTCCGGCACAAATTTATTCAATCAGTACCTACGGCGTGGCCAAGGCTTCTTTAAGCAATATCGCATCCGGCCCGGCTTATATCGAATTGAACAGCGAGCCGAAAGATAAGCCGCTGTATCGTCAGGTAAGCGATGGCATGAGCAAATTCCTCGACGCGAACCCCAACGGGACAGGGCATAACGCCTTCAATCCAAAACCCGCAAGGTTTGTGATCAGCGTGCTCAAATAGCGCAACGCCGCAATTGAAGGACAGACGCCATTCGTTATCGAATGGCGTCTGGCTTTCACGGCCGGTGATGTTCAGCAACGGGCCAGACTATATCGTTGGAACATGTTTTTCTGCCCTTGGGCAACCTCACTATGGGGCCCTTGGAGGCAGCTACGCGATCGATCAACTGATCGTATGAATTGTTGTGATTGCCCCCAGCCCAAGTGTGCTCCTCGATCTCCGCGGCATCGCCTCCGGCCTTCCTGAAAACATCCTCGACTCTTGCCGCCCGACTCAGGTCCGAGCGCACCAGCCATATCCGCTCGGCACTGATGCCTCGCGTGGGCATGGAAATACGTCCTTCGTGGCTGTCGCCATCAAAATCCCTGTTGTTCAGGTAAACGTTTTCCACCCGTGGGACCACTTCGATGCCGCGGGTGTCGATGACATACAGGAAACCATGTGTCTGTTTGCGTCGCAGCAACGGGTAATCGCGCGAATTATCCATCTCAAATGAGGTGTCTGACTCTTCACCCGAACTGTGTCGATTTCCGCTGGATGAGTCACTGTCGGAAAAATGCCCCGGATAGCGATTGGCCTGGCTGTTGTAGTGCCGAGGGTTGGAGTAGTAATCAAAACGCAGGTATTGAATGCCGTTGCCCAATGAAAACGTCGAGCTGAAGGCATGCCGGGTTGTCGAGTCGGAAGGGTTGCCCCGCAACTTCACCAAACGTTTGTCCCGCGCCAGTTCGAAGGGGGTGCGCAAATCGGCGCGGAACATTGCCGGAATATCCGTACGGTAAAGATAATCATGCTTGTTGCGCATGTAGCCGGCATGTTCCAGATAGCTTTGCAAAAAGTCTGCTTCGTAACGCTGTTGGACAGGCGGCAAGTCACCCTCGATGCTTTCACCTTCTTGCCGCAGTCTCAGACTGAAGGGTCCAAGCTCTTGGGCAATCGGTTCGAAGCGTTTGGCATCCTGCACATTTCGGGTCAGGCTTTTGTGCTGTTCGGCCCATGCGGGAAAGCCGTTTTCCATGTCCGGACGCAAGCGTTTTTGTTGCGCGGTGCTGAGATTGTAGGTGCGTAAAAGCTCGGCGCACTCACTGCGAGTCTTTTGCGGGTGGGACCATTTCATGGAATCCAGAAGGAATTTGTAGTGACTTTTGATATCTCTGCGTCTTGCCCAGCCCGGCGGGCCCCCGATGGCCTCGGCCTCGGTACGAAAGGCAAGAATTTCTGCGCCGCGCAGGCTGTACACATCCCATAGTTCGCCATCGGTCCAGTTCACCAGCTTCAACGGCAAGGCGGCATCCGCGCGTGCTTCGCTCGGGTCTGCCTTGATCAGGCGGCCGTATTTGCCCTTGAATGCGAAGCCGACATTCAGCCGAGTATTCACTTGCCCTTCATAGGGATTTTCCGCCCATTCGTGTACCGCGTAATAACCTTGTTCGTTCGGCACCGGCTCGGAACGCGGCTTGGCCAACTCATACAGGGTGTAGCGGTCGGGCGGGTACTCTTCGATCGGCTTGTTCAAACTCCACAAATCAGTGTCCGCGACTCGATAAAGAGGCGGTCCCGATGGCGTCCGTTCACTGGGCAATCTGGCGCGCCAGGCTTTGATCAGATCGTGGTACGCCACCATCACCGTCTGCCCTGCGGCCGATCCGTCGTCGTTGGCGATGTCTGCGAACTTGCGCCCCTTGTATTCTTTCAGGCCGTCTGCATCCGGGCGTAGAGTCCCGTCGATGTCTTGCAGGTAAGGCTCCAGCGGCGACATGGCAGACCGCTGAGTAGGCCTCTGCGCATCAAGGATCCGGCTCACCGTTATCACGGGTTCCGGGCTGGCGTGACTGCCGTGAGGACCGCGGGCGAGAATGTCCGGCGATGTGAGCGAGCCGTCCGGCCTGACGCGGCCAGGCAAGCGTGCATCAAGATCGATGGGACGATCCGGGCTGATCGGGCGGGAGGTCGAGGTGCCCGGCGTTTCCGGTGTCGGTAATGGGCGAAGTGTCCCGGGTTTCTGGCGCATAAAGGTCATTCCATGTAGTGAACCCGGCCAGTCATTGGCCGAGGCGATCAAGTGCCGGGATGGAGCTCAGGTCCATCCCGGCACGTTGTTGAAACCGGCAGCGCGCGGTCAGTTGATGTTGACGGGGATGAACAGGTCTTCGCGTTTGACGCGTGTCTGCCGATCAGTCAGCAGGCTCCAGTGGCGGTTTACCGAGTTGTAAACCAGCGTGCCCACTGTGTCGGGCTGGTAGCCGATGTGAGTCACGTAGACCCGCGCTGCCAACTCGTTGCGCTGCCGGTGTTGCTCGATTTCGGCCAACAGCGCATCGACGCTGGCGTAGCCTTGGGCATTGATCACGTACAGCTGCAACATCTCGAACAGCAGCGAGACTTGATAGAGATTACCGGCGGTGGTTGCCACGCTGACCGATTCCACCGGTGTGTCATCGCCGATATCCGGCAATTGGACAGTCACGCTGGCGATGCGCAAGCGGTTGTCCTGCAATTGGATTTCGTCGCGAGTGACGGTTTCGTCCATTGTCCTGGTGTACAGATTCCAGCTTGAGGCGTTGGCCGTTTTTGCTGCAGCCCCAGGTGTGGCCAGGCGCACGATGCAGTTGCTGGCCAGGTAGATGTCGTACGTGGCGCTGTGACCCTCAAGCAGATAAATGCCGGTATGCGCCCGGGATTCGATGACGATTTTGCTGGGGCGATCGGTCAGCAGCGGCTTCTCACTGATGGTGGGCCGGGTGAACGGGTATTTGCCGTTGCGCCGTTTCAGCCAGCTTCGAGTGCTGACCTGTCGTGCGCCGGGGTTGTTGGCGTCCGCTTCGTAGTCCAGGTGCGGCAGTTGCAGGCGATAGGACACTCCGTCCCGCATGACCACAACGATGTCTTGCGCCAGTTGCGGCGTGGTGACTTTGAGGCTGTTGCGCCCGCTGTACCCGGTGGCGGCAGCAATCGGTTGAATCACGCCCTTGAATGCCAGCACTTTTGCCGGCAACCGCAGCGACAGGCAGAAGTCTTTGTAGGTCAGGTGAGTATTGCCCGAAACGCCTTTGCGCACCTGGAGGGCATAGCTGAGCTCGACGTCGATGATTTCGTCGTCGCCGTAGTCCAGAAAAACGCTGCGCGGCCTGGTGGCGCTGCGTGCGATGACGAACTCGACCTCGCGCTGCGTACGGGTGACAAAATGCCGGCCCAGGCTCTGATTGTCGATCGTCACCGTACCGCCATTGACGATCGCCGGGGCAGGGGCGGGCTGACCAATGACGGTCACGGCGACATCGATGTCCTGACTCGGCGCTGGACCTGGTTCCTGAGGGAGCTGAGCCAGCAGTTCGTAGCCATCCTGGGTGCGGAACAGCCATCGATCGTTATGCAACCGACGCTGGCCGTCGACCATTCGATAGACGTTTTCCAGGGTCAGCACGTGGTCTGGGTCGTCGCCGTCCTTGCCGCGCAAGGAATTGATCACCAGCGAGGTGCCGATGATCTGCCAGCGCTGAATCACCGCGTGCGGCCAGCCCATTTCGATCACGCTCGAATGCGCGCTGTCCTCGGTGATTGTCGTGCGTGCGTTGGTGTGAGCGATGTAATAGCGATCGACGCCGCTACCGCCGTCCACGTGACATTCGAGGCCGTAGATGGCAATCGTGTCGTTGCCGGCACCGGCGCTGACGCGATCATGGCCATGGGCGGAGATCTGGTTGGCCTCGGAACTGCCGATGACGTGGCTGCTGCCTCTGCGCAGCGTCGAAACGTTCTCGAACGATGTCAGGTGCGCGACTTCAATGCCTGGGCCTTCCGGGTCCAGACCACGCAGCGTGACCTTGCCGCTCGGCAGGTCAATCCGATGGCCGATGTATCGTGTATCAGTGGCCGGCCGCTGGCCTTCGAACGCAAAGGTATCGCTACCGTCGCCGCCATCCAGCACATTGATGTGCGGTGGTTTGGTCAGCCGATCCAGTTCCTCGTCAGCGACCTGCTGATAGAACGCATCGTTTTTGTCGCCACCGCTGAGCGCCTTGTGTCCCTGGCGGTAGGTAAACAGGTTGGGCTGCGCCTTGACGCCGGCGACACGGTCATTGCCATCGCCCAGGCGCCAGAACACGCCTTTGCCTTCGCCTGCACTGCCGTTGACAACGCCCTTGAGGTTGTCGGGTAATCCATGGCTTGCATCGATGATATCGTCGCCGCCAACGATCACCGCCTGGCTGTCGAGTCTGAACGGCGGCTGCCCGACGCTTTCGTCCCACTGGTAACGCCATAGTTCGACAGGGCGCAATTCGGCGCGAAACGCGCCATTGACCACTTGGGCGATGGAGTCGCTGTAAGCGCCGGCAAGCATGTCTTTGGCCGACAGTTCGAGCTGTTTTTCGTAGTCACTGGAAAGCCTGGACAGCTTGAAGCGATCCATCACTTCGGCGTCCAGTTCCTTGCCGGTAAAAGCGAACCATCCCGAGCGCAGACGCTCGAGTGTTGTCAGTTCGATGTAATCATCGATCTGGTCGACGACCCTGGCGGCTTGATAGATCAATGAACCGGAGATGAGCAGTGCGGCAGCCGCGAGGCCGAGCGGGCCGGCAACACTGCCGAAACCGGCCAGCGCGGCGACGCCCAGCACCAGGCTGATGCCAGCGCCCGCTACACTCAGGGCAGCGCTGAAATAATGGTCCTGAGCTTCTTTGCCCGATGACGCGGCGGCGGCGTTGAACGATTTGATCGCGTCGACAATGTCGAACGGCAAGGTGATCGCGCTGGCGAACATTCCCGCGCCACGGCTCATGTATTTGCCGATCGAGGTCAGCGCAAAACCCCTCAGGACATTGCTGCCCTGAGTCAGCATCGCCTGGCCGGTTCTGGCCAGACCCCGCTCGATGATCAGCGAGCCGAGTTCTGCGGCGATGGATCCGCCGTAGTAGAGCATTTCCAGCGCCTCGCCTTTTTTGATCGCATCGGTCAGGGCCATGTAGCCGCTGTAGATGCCGAAGGCTTGCATGCCGACTCCTGCGCCGCTCATCAAATAGCTTTTGGTCTTGTTGATCCAGCCGGGCGCGTGTTCGATCGCGTCCGCCCGGTGGATTTCCAGCTTTTGCGCAGCCTTGCCCAATTTGTTGAGACGATCCATGGCGCTGCCCGAAACCAGCGGCGTATCACTGACGAACAATGGGCCGGCATCGACCGAGCGCTTGCAGGCAATCTCATAGAACAGCAGTGCCGCCATGTCATTGTCGGGAAAGTCCACGGCTTGCAAGCGGGACTGCACCTTTGCGGACTCGAAATGGAGTCCGTCCAGAAAAGCCTGATCCACGCGCTTCATGTTGGCATTCGCCGGACTGACAGGTTGACCGTCGACGGTCGCCCCCAGCGCTTGCAACTCGACCCGACTGATCACGACCTCGCCGATACGCAGTGGGCCCAGGTGTTTGTCGATTGCCTTCAGAGTCTGGCGAAGGGATGGGGGGCTGTCAGGCACCTCGCCTGGCACGTCCGCTCGATCGGGCATGGATGTGGACGGCGTATGGGCATTGGCCGAGGCGTCTATGGGGGTAACTTGAAGCGCGCGCACGTGGGCGACATGAGCCGCGGGAACGATGAGTTTCGACACGTATTAATCCTTTAATGGTGTGCATGAGGAGCCGGTTTCCCTGGCGGCTTTACTTGAGCATCTGAAGTTCGGGCCAGGCGATGTCATGGGCAAACTCGTCCTTGTTGCCTGAGAGCCTGAGTATCGGCAGGTCCGCCGCCTCCACCTGGTCGATCAACTGGTCGTATTCGAACCGGTTGGAGTGCCCGGCATGGGTGGCCGCTTCGATGCGATCAGCGTTTGCGCCAGCCTGCTCTTTGATGTCTTCGACCCTGGCGCCCTTGGTCAGGTCTGTGTTCAGTAACCAGACACGCTCGGCTGAAACGCCGCTGCGCGTGACCGAGATCAGCCCTTCGAAATCGTCGGAGGGGAACCAGGTCGGCGGGGTGTCACGCGCAGCGGAATTGAACATCATGTTTTCTTCGTGGGGGACGACCTCCAGATCGCGCGTGTCGAGCGCGTAGAGAAACATTTCCGTCTGCCGCGTGCGCGTGGACCGGTAGCCGCGCTCGTGATCCCATGCCACAGGGCTGTCAGGATCCGACCAGTCTGACGAGGAGTCACTCGGTGTATCACTGGCGTCGCTTGCGCCGCTTTCCGAACCGCTGTCGCCCGTGTCGCGTCCCGGGTATTTATGGGTCTGGCTGTTGAAACGCAGGTATTCGGGATCGGGGGTGCGGGCATATCCCTGTCCTGCCTGGAGACTGAACGTCGCGCTGATCGGCTTGTGTGTGGTCGCGCCGGGTTCGTGGTGATAGCGCGGCAGCATGGTGCCGTCGTTCGCCAGCTCGAACGGCGTGCGCTCGTCACCGCGAAACAGCGCCGGAATGTCCGTGCGGTACAGGCAGTTGTTCTTGTTGCGCAGATAACCGAGCTGTTTCAACAGCGCTTCGCGCACCTCGGGGGTCAGGCTGCTTTCTGCGTCGTACCAGTCGTGGCGGGCATTGCGCTTGAGATTGAGCTGCCCGAGCGCATCGGCGGCAAACTGGTCGAAGCGTTGCGGGTTGCTGACGTCCTCCAGCAAGCGCTTGTGCGCCAGTGCCCACGCCGGGAGCGTCAGATGGCTGGCCATTTCCTGCTGCAAACGCGACAGTTGCCTGGGCAGCAGATTGAACGATTGCAGAAAGGCTTCGCGCTCGGCAAAGCCCATCTGCGGGTGCAGCCAGCGCAACGAGTCGCGCAGCAGATCGGTTCGCGGATTTTCCGTGGTTGTGGGGTGTGCCCACTGTGGCGGCGTGCCGGTGGCCTGGGCTTGGACACGAAAGCGCGCGATGTCCTCGCCCTGTAGCCCATATAGCTGCCATATCTCATGATCGGTCCACTGTTTGAGGTGGTGCGGCGACGCTGCGAATCCACCCGCTGGAGGATCAACCGCTATGTAATTGCCATATGAATCCCGGAAGGCGAACAGCATGTCGTCTTTGCGTGAGCCAAATAGCGGATTCATTTCGTAATAGCCCTGAGCATCCGGCGAACGCCAGGATGGGCTGTAACGACTTTGATTGATGGGTGTTGTCACGGGGGCGAGGCGCGGTCGCTTTGGCGCGGGTTGTTCAGTCAGGCGCCAGGTGGGGCTGTCTGCGTTTTTGTACAGGCGCGGTCCGGAGGGAACGCGCTCGGTGAGTAACTTGCTGCGTAATGCGCCGGTTTCATCCTCACCCACATGCGTGGTTTGCAGAGCTCCCTGATATTCGACGTCTGCGAACTTTCTGCCAACGATCCAGCGAAATCCATCATTGTCGGCAGGCTGCATTCCACGCACAAAGGTCTCCGATAACCAGTAATCGTTTATTGAAGTGGAATGTTCCGAGCGATAGGCGCTGTGTGCCGGTAACTGAAAGATTTCAACCGCAGGCAACCGCGGATTCGCATCGGCAAGGGCGCTGTCGAAGTTGGTACTGTGCAGCGCAAGATCGGGGATGCCGGCTCTTGGCGATATTTCAATGCTGCTGACATCAAACATGGGCCGATGTGGCGTTGGCACGTTTGCATCAGTTTGATGCGTCGTTGTGACTGACGTCTTGCGGGGTATTTTTGGACTCATGAAAGACTCGATAAGAAATGGATTGTTGTATGACTCGGCAGAACTGCAATGCGTGGTTTGAATAAATATGGATAGCCAGCAAATGTCCGAGTCGGGCCCATCAATCTAACGGTTTTTCAAAAGCGCGAAACACTGAGCAGGCATGTTTCAACTTGAATATGTAACGCTAGTTTTGCGTCGATCGAGAATGCGGAAATGTCGGTTTTATAACCAGGAAAGTTAACCGGGAGGGAGGAAGTTTGCGTAGGTTGCAAGCGCCGCTCTTGTCGGAATGTTCCGAAGGAGCGGCGTATAAGAAATGTCGCTTGTAAATTGCCTGTTTTAGTAGGCGTAACGCAACAATGTATGTGGCAAGTGGCGCATAACGAAGAATCCGAACAGCGCGACCATGGACGGCAGGATCAGCCACCAGATCTTGAAAGGCATGGCGTTGAGCGGCGCCTGCCGCTGGTTTGACCACAGCATCGCGGCGCAGACGCAGCTTGCAAGCATTGCACCGGCCAATATGTCGGTTGGCCAGTGCGCGCCGAGATAGACCCGCGACAAAGCAATGGAGAATGCCGGGATGCAGGCAATCAGCAGCCACGTCAGGCGCATGCGTGGCGGCTGCCCGCGTCCGGCCAGGACACCCAGCGTCAGGAACAGGGCGAATGCGCCAGAAGCATGGCCGCTGGGCATGCTGTAGGTGGTCAATGGATCGCTGAGCACTTCCGGGCGTACCCGGGCGAAAAAATACTTGGTGCCGGTGTTGGCCATGGCGGTGATCAGCATGGTGGCGCCCGCGAACACCGCCTGGCGCCATTGCTTGCACAGCAACAGCAATATGACGAGCAGGGCGCTGAACAGCAGCATGTTGCGGAATTCGCCGATCAGGGTCAGCGTCACGGCGATTTCGTCCAGCGCTGGCTGGCGATGTTCCTGCACCAGAGTCATCACACCGTTGTCGAGCGCGGTGAGGTATGGATAGCCGATAAACAGCCCGATCAGGATCAACAGGCTCATGCCGCCGATCCAGATTGTCGCGCGACGATGGCGGCGCACGCTGCTGTTGACGCTGAGGCCGACCATCACCGCAATGCTGGCCGCGACAATCCCGGCTTCGAGCCAGAAACCTTCAGGCAATGGCAGGCGGAACGCTGCGCCCGTGGCCCAGCCCGGCAACAGATAAGCCAGGCTCCAGCCAGCAGCGGCCAGCAGGCTGACGGCGAAGAAACGCGGGAAGGGCATGTCACACATCCCGGCGACCATCGGCAGCATCGGCCGCAGCGGGCCGATGAAACGCCCGACCAGCAGGCTGGCGATGCCATAGCGCTGGAAGTAAGACTCGGCGCCGGCCATCCATTCCGGGTGATGGCGTAGCCCGGGGAGGCGGCGGATGTTCTGGTGGAAATGGCGGCCGAGGAAGTAGGAAATCAGGTCGCCAAGAATGCCGCCAAGAAAGCCCAGCAGCAGCGTTTCGCTCAATGACAGCGCGCCGCTGCCGGCCAGCACCGCCACGGCAAACAGCAACACCGTGCCCGGCACGATCAGCCCGGCGATCGCCAGACATTCCACGCACGCCACGATGAACACCGCTGCGGCCAGCCACTGCGGATTGGCGCCGAGCCATCCGGTGATGCTATCGAGCCATGGGCCCATACAGAAAAACTCCAGACTATTGATGATTCCGGTAGGAGCTGCCGCAGGCTGCGATCTTTTGATCTTGTTTATTTAAAGCAGAATCAAAAGATCGCAGCCTGCGGCAGCTCCTACAGGGGTAAGCGTTTACAGAAGGAAATAATCCCGGCCTTCGACCTGACCCCGTCGCAGCGGGTTCCGCGTGCACCATTGCGCATACGCAGCGTCAACGAAGCGATACATCAGGTGTTCATCACGGCCCAGCGGAATGCCCAGCCGGGTGGTTTGAATAATCTGCGAGGGTGCCGGCCCCGTATCTTCGACCAGCAACAATTCATGATCGAAACGCTTGGCGTCCCACATCGGTACTTTCAAACCGAGTGCCTTGCACAGCAGCGTCTGCCCGGCGCACAACTTCTGCGTCGGCCGCGGTCGGCCCTGGGCATCGGGATTGTTCAGCAGCATCTGCGCCAGACTCGCCGGGCCGCTGACCTCGTCGACCCACGGATAGGCGGATTTGATCAGCACGGCATTGCCCGGACCTTGCGCACTGAAGTTCAGCGAATCACCGCCGCGGGCGTAGTACATATAGATGTGGCCGCCATCCAGAAACAAAGCCTTACGCTTTTCTGTGTAACCGAGCGAGGCATGACTGCCTTTTTCCGCGAAGTAATAGGCTTCGGTCTCGATGATTCGCGCACTCAGCCACAGGTCACCGACGCGATGGCGGATGACTTTGCCGAGCAGCGCCTGCGCCAGAACCTGGGCGTCGCGGTCGAAAAAACTGTCCGGCAGGCCCACGGGCAGGCGCGCGGACTCGGGGCAAAGGGGCACGTTGGTCATGATGGGCAAGGTTTATCCAGGCTCAAGAGGTCGTGATGATAACAACGCTGAGCTTAATTACGTCTGAACGACGGGCAAACGCAGCTCATTTCGACCATCCGCCCGTCACCGCTGTTAGTCCCGGGACGCGGCAGCTATAATCTGCCGCTTTCCTCTTTGCCAAGACCCCAGCAGACCATGACTGAGTCCGTTCTTGACTACATGACCCGATTGGGTCGCGCCGCCCGCGCTGCCTCCAAGGTCATCGGTCGCGCCAGCACCGCGCAGAAAAACCGCGCCTTGCAGGCTGCCGCCAATGCTCTGGACGCTGCGCGCGCCGAGCTGGCCGCTGCCAATGAGCTGGATCTGGCTGCCGGTCGCGCCAGCGGTCTGGAGCCGGCGCTGCTGGAGCGTCTGGAACTGACCCCGGCACGCATCGACGGCATGATCGTCGGCTTGCGTCAGGTCGCTGCACTGGCGGATCCGGTCGGCGCGATCCGCGACATGAGCTTCCGTCCGTCGGGCATCCAGGTCGGCAAGATGCGCGTGCCGCTGGGCGTGATCGGGATCATCTACGAATCCCGTCCGAACGTGACCATCGATGCCGCCAGCCTGTGCCTGAAATCCGGTAACGCGACCATCCTGCGCGGTGGCTCCGAGGCGATTCATTCCAATCGCGCGATTGCCGCGTGCATTCAGCGCGGTCTGGCCGAAGCCGAACTGCCCGCCGCTGTGGTGCAAGTGGTCGAAACCACTGACCGTGCCGCCGTCGGCGCGCTGATCAGCATGCCGGAATACGTCGACGTCATTGTGCCCCGTGGTGGCCGTGGCCTGATCGAACGTATCAGCCGCGATGCTCGCGTGCCGGTGATCAAGCACCTGGACGGCATCTGCCACGTTTACGTCAGCGAACACGCCGATCTGGCCAAAGCCCAGCGCATCGCTTTCAACGCCAAGACCTACCGTTATGGCATCTGCGGCGCGATGGAAACCCTGCTGGTCGATCAGGCTGTTGCCAAGAATTTCCTGCCTTCGATGGCCGCGCAGTTCCGCGACAAAGGCATCGAGCTGCGCGGTTGCGAGCGCACCCGGGCGATCATCGAAGCGGTCGCGGCCAGCGAAGACGACTGGCACACCGAGTACCTGGCGCCGATTCTGTCGATCCGCGTGGTCGACGGTCTGGAGCAGGCGATCGAACACATCAACCATTACGGCTCCCATCACACCGACTCGATCGTCAGCGAAAACCTCGCCGACACCCGGCGGTTCGTGGCGGAAGTCGACTCGGCCTCGGTGATGATCAACACGCCGACCTGCTTTGCCGATGGATTTGAATACGGATTGGGTGCCGAGATCGGCATTTCTACTGATAAGCTGCACGCCCGCGGCCCGGTCGGGCTCGAGGGGCTGACCTGCGAGAAGTACATCGTGGTCGGCGATGGCCAGTTGCGCGGCCAGGCGACGGTCTGACTTGACCGACCTCGACCTGACAGCGCCGCACACCGGCAGCGAGTCGCGCCCGCAACGCATTGGCGTGCTGGGCGGTACGTTCGACCCGGTGCACATCGGCCATTTGCGTGGCGCACTGGAAGTTGTCGAAGCGCTGGCGCTGGACGAGTTGCGCCTGATGCCGAACGCCCGGCCGCCACATCGCGGGACGCCGCAGGTGTCGGCGCAGGATCGGCTGGCGATGGTCGAGTGCGCGGTGGCCGGATTGCCGCCGCTGGTGGTGGACGCCCGCGAATTGCAGCGGGACAAACCGTCCTGGACCATCGATACCCTGGAGTCGCTGCGCGCAGAGATGCCCGCCGAGACCCAGGTTTTTCTGCTTTTGGGCTGGGACGCATTTTGCGGCCTGCCCACTTGGCACCGCTGGGAAGAGTTGCTCCAGCATTGCCACATCCTGGTGCTACAGCGCCCGGACGCCGACAGCGAACCGCCGGATGCCTTGCGCAACCTGCTGGCAGCGCGTTCGGTGAGCGACCCGCTGGCCCTGAAAGGGCCGAGCGGACAGATTGCATTCGTCTGGCAGACACCGCTCGCGGTTTCCGCCACCCAGATCCGTCAACTGCTGGCCAGCGGTAAGTCGGTACGTTTCCTGGTGCCCGACGCGGTCCTGGCCTACATCGATGCGCACGGTCTGTACCGTGCGTCGAACTGAACAAGGCGTGCTTCACTGATACGAATCACCGTATCCCCAAGCCGCCGAATACATGAGCAAAACGAGTTACATATGACTGATAAAGATCTACCGAAAGTAAAGCGCAAAGGCACGTTCAAGAGCGCACCACTGCCGGAAGCCGTCAACACCAACGAGCCGCTCAAGGGCGACGAACTGGTCAAGATTGCCGTCGCCGCGCTGGAAGACGTCAAGGCCCAGGACATCCAGATCATCGATGTGCGCGACAAGCAGAGCATCACTGACTACATGATCATCGCCACCGGTACCTCCAATCGCCAGATCAACGCGATGCTGGACAAGGTCCGCGAGGAAGTGAAGAAGCAGGGCGCCAAGCCACTGGGCGAAGAAGGCAAGGGCGACAGCGACTGGGTTCTGCTCGACCTCGATCTGGTGATCGTGCACATGATGACTGCCTCGGCGCGTCAGTTCTACGACCTGGAGCGCCTGTGGGCAGGTGCCGAGCAAAGCCGTGCGGCCGATGCCAAGCACCACAGCCCGGAAAACACCCACGAGCATTTCACCAAGCTCAACAAAGACCAGTTCTAAGGGATCGCTGTGCGACTGCGCCTGATCGCCGTCGGTTCACGCATGCCCAAGTGGGTGGAAGAAGGCTGGCATGAATATGCCAAGCGTCTTCCGTCCGAGCTGGCGCTGGAACTGGTGGAAATTCCGCTCAATACCCGTGGCAAGAATGCCGACGTGGCCCGTTTCATCCGCCAGGAAGGCGAAGCCATGCTGGCCAAGGTCGGGCACAACGAGCGGATCGTCACGCTGGAGGTTCACGGCAAGCCGTGGAGCACCGAGCAACTGGCGGTCGAACTCGATCGCTGGCGCCTGGATTCGCGCACGGTCAACTTCATGGTCGGCGGCCCGGAAGGGCTGGCACCGGAAGTCTGTGCCCGCGCTGACCAGCGCTGGTCGTTGTCGCCGCTGACCTTGCCGCACCCGCTGGTGCGGATCCTGATCGGCGAACAGTTGTACCGTGCCTGGACCGTGTTGTCCGGCCACCCTTACCACAAGTAAGCCTGCCCTCATGTCTCAGCCGATCCGCATCAAGGACCACGAAAAGGACGCCCGTCTGGTGCGCAGCCGTGTCGTGTTCGGTGCGATCGTGATCGTGGCGCTGATCTGTGTGTTGATCGCGCGTCTGTATTACCTGCAGGTGATCCAGTACGAGTACCACTCGACCCTGTCGGAAAACAACCGCGTCCACGTGCAGCCGATTCCGCCGACGCGCGGGCTGATTTTCGACCGCAACGGCGTGGTCGTGGCCGACAACCGGCCGAGCTTCAGCCTGAGCATGACCCGCGAGCGCTCCGGCGACTGGCAGCAGGTGCTCGATGTCATCGTCGAGGTGCTGGAGCTGACGCCCGAGGACCGGGTGATCTTCGAAAAACGCATGCGGCAGGGGCGCCGGCCGTTCGAGCCGGTGCCAATACTGTTCGAGCTGACCGAAGAGCAGATCGCCCGGATCGCGGTGAACCAGTTCCGCCTGCCCGGGGTGGAAGTGGTCGCGCAACTGGTCCGGCATTACCCGCAGGGCGCGCATTTTGCGCACTCGGTGGGCTACATGGGGCGGATCAACGAGAAAGAGCTGAAATCGCTGGATCCGGTCAACTACAGCGGCACCCACCACATCGGCAAGACCGGCATCGAGCGGTTCTACGAGCCGGAATTGCACGGTCAGGTCGGTTACGAGGAAGTCGAGACCAACGCCCGTGGCCGCGTGTTGCGGGTGCTCAAGCGCACCGATCCGATTCCCGGCAAGGACATCGTCCTGAGCCTCGACATCAAATTACAGGAAGCCGCCGAGGCCGCGCTGGGCGGGCGACGTGGCGCGGTGGTGGCGCTTGATCCGAAAACCGGCGAAGTGCTGGCGATGGTCAGTCAGCCGAGTTTCGACCCGAACCTGTTCGTCACCGGGATCAGCTTCAAGGCCTATGCCGAATTGCGTGATTCCATCGACCGGCCGTTGTTCAACCGCGTGCTGCGTGGTCTGTACCCGCCGGGCTCGACGATCAAACCGGCGGTAGCGATTGCCGGTCTTGACGCTGGCGTGGTCACGGCTTCGAGCCGGGTGTTCGACCCGGGCTATTACATGCTGCCCAACTACGACCACAAGTATCGCAACTGGAACCGTACCGGTGACGGCTTCGTCGACCTCGACACGGCGATCATGCGGTCCAACGACACCTACTTCTATGACCTGGCGCACAAGCTCGGCATCGATCGGCTGTCGACCTATATGAACAAGTTCGGCATCGGCCAGAAGGTCTCGCTGGACATGTTCGAAGAATCCCCCGGCCTGATGCCGTCCCGCGAATGGAAACGCGCGACGCGCAAACAGGCGTGGTTCCCCGGCGAAACCCTGATTCTCGGGATCGGCCAGGGCTACATGCAGTCGACGCCGCTGCAATTGGCCCAGGCCACGGCGCTGGTGGCCAACAAAGGCATCTGGAACCGTCCGCACCTGGCCAAGTCCCTCGACGGGGTCAAACCAGTGGATGAAAACCCGATGCCGAATATCGTCCTGCGCGACCCGTCCGACTGGAACAAGGTCAACCACGGCATGCAGCAGGTGATGCACGGTGCCCGTGGCACCGCACGCAAAGCGGCGATCGGCGCGCAATACCGCATCGCCGGCAAGTCCGGTACCGCGCAGGTGGTGGCGATCAAGCAGGGCGAGAAATACGACCGCTCCAAGGTCCAGGAACGCCACCGCGACCACGCCCTGTTCGTCGGCTTCGCCCCGGCCGATGATCCGAAAATCGTCGTGTCGGTGATGGTCGAGAACGGTGAGTCCGGTTCCGGCGTTGCCGCGCCCGTGGTGCGCCAGGTCATGGACGCCTGGTTGCTCGACCAGGACGGCCACCTGAAAGCCGAGTACGCCAGCCCTATCACTGCGGAGGCCCCGGCCCGTGATGAATAACTTCGATCGCATGCTCTCCAGCGAGGATGTGATGCGTCGCCGCGCGACGTTGCTGCAAAGACTGCATATCGATGGCCCGCTGTTGATCCTGTTGCTGATCCTCGCCGCCGGCAGCCTGTTCGTGCTGTATTCGGCCAGCGGCAAGAGCTGGGATCTGCTCGGCAAGCAGGCCACATCCTTCGGCATCGGCCTGGTGGCGATGATTGTCATCGCCCAGTTCGAACCGCGTTTCATGGCGCGCTGGGTGCCGCTCGGTTACGTGATCGGCGTGATATTGCTGATCGTCGTCGACATCATGGGCCACAACGCCATGGGCGCCACGCGCTGGATCAACATCCCCGGGGTGATCCGCTTCCAGCCCTCGGAGTTCATGAAAATCCTCATGCCGGCGACCATCGCCTGGTATCTGTCCAAACGCACCTTGCCGCCGCAGCTCAAGCACGTCGGCATCAGCCTGATGCTGATTGGCGTGCCGTTCATTCTGATCGTGCGCCAGCCCGATCTCGGTACCTCGTTGCTGATTCTCGCGGGTGGCGCCTTCGTGCTGTTCATGGGCGGCCTGCGCTGGCGCTGGATTCTCAGCGTGTTGGCGGCGGCGGTGCCGGTGTCGGTGGCGATGTGGTTCTTCGTCATGCACGACTATCAGAAGCAGCGTGTCCTGACTTTCCTCGACCCGGAAAGCGATCCGCTCGGCACCGGCTGGAACATCATCCAGTCCAAAGCCGCGATCGGTTCCGGTGGCGTATTCGGCAAAGGCTGGCTGCTCGGCACCCAGTCACACTTGGACTTTCTCCCGGAAAGCCACACCGACTTCATCATTGCCGTGCTTGGCGAAGAGTTCGGTCTGGTGGGGATTTGCGCGCTGCTGCTGATCTATCTGTTGTTGATCGGTCGCGGGCTGGTGATCACCGCCCAGGCGCAAACGCTGTTCGGCAAATTGCTCGCCGGCGCGTTGACCATGACTTTTTTTGTTTACGTTTTCGTCAACATCGGTATGGTCAGTGGCCTGTTGCCGGTCGTGGGGGTGCCGTTGCCGTTCATTAGCTACGGAGGAACTTCGCTGGTGACGCTGCTGTCAGCGTTTGGGGTTTTGATGTCGATCCATACCCATCGCAAGTGGATCGCACAGGTTTGAATAAGGTGAAGAGTGCAATGCAAGTAATGCGTGGCTGGGCGACTCGATGCGCGCCGCTGGTTGGCCTGATGGGCCTGCTGGGGAGCGTGCAGGAAGCGCTGGCCGGCGACTATGAAGGCTCGCCGCAGGTGGCCGAATTCGTCGGCGAAATGACCCGCGACTACGGTTTCGCCGGTGAACAACTGATGGGTGTGTTCCGCGAGGCGCAACGCAAGCAGTCGATTCTCGACGCCATCTCCAAACCCGCCGAACGGGTCAAGCAGTGGAATGAATATCGCCCGATGTTCATTACTGACGCGCGTATCGCCCGTGGTGTCGACTTCTGGCGTCAGCACGAGGCGACCCTGGCCCGTGCCGAGCAGGAATACGGCGTGCCGGCACAAGTGATCGTGTCGATCATCGGCGTCGAGACCTTTTTCGGACGTAATACCGGTAATTTCCGAGTGATCGACGCATTGTCGACCCTCGGCTTCGACTATCCTCCCCGTGCCGAATTTTTCCGCAAGGAACTGCGTGAGTTCCTGCTGCTGGCCCGCGAAGAGCAGGTCGATCCGCTGACCCTGAAAGGCTCGTACGCCGGGGCCATGGGCCTGCCGCAGTTCATGCCGAGCAGCTTTCGCGCCTACGCGGTGGACTTCGACGGTGATGGCCACATCAATATCTGGAACAACCCGGACGATGCCATTGGCAGCGTCGCCAGTTACTTCAAGCGTCATGGCTGGGTTGCCGGTGAGCCGGTGGTCAGCCGCGCCGATGTGCGGGGCGAGCAGGCCGATGAAGGCCTGACCACCGGTATCGAGCCGGTGAAGACGGTCGCAGAGTTGCGGGCGCTGGGCTGGTCAAGTCATGATGCGCTGCGCGATGATATGCCGGTTACCGCATTTCGCCTCGAAGGCGACAACGGCCCTGAATACTGGATGGGCCTGCAGAATTTCTACGCGATCACGCGTTATAACCGCAGCGTGATGTACGCCATGGCCGTACATCAACTGTCTGAACAGCTGGTACAAGCACGGGGCGTCAAGTAATGCAGGCATTGCCTAACAATAAACCCCTGAAGCTGGTGGCTTTCGCTGCGTTGGCAGTCCTGGTCGCCAGTTGCACGACCAGCCGCACGCCGACGCAGAAAACCCCGTCCACTGCTGTCCGCGCCCAACCGGGCCTGGACATCAACCGCGCGCACAAAGACGGCGCGCCGTGGTGGGATGTCGATGTTTCGCGCATCCCGGATGCGACGCCGACCCTGCACACCGGCCCGTACAAGGCCAATCCCTACACCGTGCTGGGCAAGACCTATTTTCCGTTGCAGGAATCCAAGACCTACGTGGCTTCGGGCACGGCGTCCTGGTACGGCACCAAGTTTCATGGCCAGAACACCGCCAACGGCGAAGTGTATGACCTGTACGGCATGAGTGCCGCGCACAAGACCTTGCCGCTGCCAAGTTACGTTCGGGTGACCAACCTGGACAACAACAAGACGGTGATCCTGCGCGTCAACGACCGTGGGCCGTTCTACTCCGATCGCATCATCGACTTGTCCTACGCAGCGGCGAAGAAGCTCGGCTATGCCGAAACCGGCACCGCGCGGGTCAAGGTCGAAGGCATCGATCCGCAGCAGTGGTGGGCGGCCAAGGGCCGTCCGGCGCCGCTGATGCTCAACGAGCCGCAAGTGGCGCAGAATAGCGCGCCAGTGATTACGGCTTCGGCCGGCACCGTCGAGCAATGGACACCGCCGCCGCAGCAACACGCCGCGGCCGTGGTGCCCGTGCAGATCGATGCAAAAAAAAACGCTTCTGCACCAGCGTCTGGCCAGTATCTGCAGGTGGGCGCGTTCGCCAACCCGGACGCTGCCGAGCTGCTGAGGTCGAAGCTCAGCGGGATGGTGAGCGCGCCGGTGTTCATCAGCTCGATCGTGCGCAATCAGCAGACCCTGCACCGGGTACGCCTGGGGCCGATCGGCTCGCCGGGTGAGATCGCCCAGGTGCAGAACAGTGTGCGGCTGGCCAATCTGGGTTCGCCCAGCGTGGTCACCGAGTAACACGTAGACCTTGATTGACGGTTCACTTGCGGTATTCGGGGGGTGAACCAGGTTGTTGGCTCGTCGAAGAACAAAAGCCCGGCAAGGGTGACTGGAGTGAGCAACTGAACACGCGATGGCCCGTTAGAAGGCTGTCTGAATAAGTTTTGCCTTCGGGCAAGTTTCCATTAGCGATTTCGAGAGACGGATGAACATCACCACCTTTGCCAAACGCCTGTGTCTGCTAGTCCCGCTGCTCCTCTCGCCAGCCGCTTTCGCGGCCGAGATGATGCCGTCGCCACCACAACTGGCCGCCAAGGCCTATGTTCTGATGGACGCCAGCAGCGGCAACGTGCTGGTCGAGAACAACGGCGACCAGCGTCTGCCACCGGCCAGCCTGACCAAGCTGATGACCGCCTACATCGCGACCCTGGAAATCCGTCGCGGCCAGATCGGTGAAAACGACCCGGTGACCGTCAGCGAAAACGCCTGGCGCACCGGCGGTTCGCGGATGTTCATCAAGGTCGGTTCGCAGGTCACTGTCAGCGACCTGCTGCACGGCATCATCATCCAGTCGGGTAACGACGCCAGCGTCGCCCTGGCCGAGCACATCGCCGGCAGCGAAGACGCCTTCGCCGACCTGATGAACAAGACCGTCACCGAACTGGGCATGACCAATACCCACTTCATGAACCCGACCGGTCTGCCAAACCCTGAGCACTACTCGTCGGCGCACGACATGGCGATTCTGGCCCGTGCGATCATCCACGAAGACCCGGCTCACTATGCGATCTACTCGCAGAAAGAGTTTTTCTGGAACGGCATCAAGCAGCCTAACCGCAACCTGCTGCTGTGGCGCGACAAGACCGTTGACGGTCTGAAAACCGGCCACACCGATGAAGCCGGCTACTGCATGGTGTCCTCGGCGGTACGTGACGGCCAGCGCCTGATCGCTGTGGTGTTCGGCACCAACAGCGAAGTGGCCCGCGCGGCTGAAACCCAGAAGCTGCTGACCTACGGTTTCCGCTTCTTCGAAACCCAGACCTTCTACCAGAAGGGCACCGAGCTGGCGCAGGCGCCGGTATGGAAAGGCACCACCAGCCAGGTCAAGGCCGGCCTGGCGCAAGACCTGACCATGACTCTGCCAAAAGGCCAGCTGAAGAAGCTCGCTGCCAGCATGACCATGAACCCGCAACTGGTTGCGCCAATCGCCAAGGGCGACGTGATCGGTAAAGTCGAAGTCAAACTGGAAGACAAGGTAGTGCACAGCGCCGACCTGATCGCTCTGGATGGCGTCGAGGAGGGTGGTATCTTCCGCCGCATGTGGGATAGCATCCGTCTATTCTTCTACGGCTTGTTCAACTGATTTTGTGTTGACCTGCATGGCCCCGCCCCGATCCGGTGCGGGGCCATGTGCGTTACCACGGCTTGCGCTATAGAGGCCGTTACGCCATGACCGATACCGAAGTAAAGGCGCCAAAGATCGAATTTCCCCAGACTGATTATCCGATCAAAGTAATTAGTGATACGGGCGTCGGCCGCAAGGACGAGATCATCGAGATCGTCAAGAAACATGCAACCATCAATGACGAGCGCATCGACGAGCGTCAGAGCAGCACCGGCAAATACACCACCATCCAGCTTCACATCGTCGCTACTGACCAGGATCAGCTGTACAACATTAACAGCGAACTGCGGGCGACCAGCTTCGTGCACATGGTGTTGTGATGCACGGCACGCTGGGCTTTCGCGAGCTGGGCCAGATGGCTTACGAGCCGGTCTGGCATGCCATGCAGCGCTTTACCAACGAACGCGGCAATGCTGCCGCCGACGAAATCTGGCTCGTCGAACACCCGCCGGTGTTCACTCAGGGCCAGGCCGGCAAGGCCGAACACCTGTTGCTGCCGGGAGATATCCCGGTGGTGCAGGTCGATCGTGGCGGCCAAGTGACTTATCATGGCCCCGGGCAACTGGTGGCTTATCTGTTACTGGATGTACGCAAGCTGGGTTTCGGCGTGCGTGATCTGGTCAGCCGCATGGAAGCCTGCCTGATCGAACTGCTGGCCAGCTACGGCGTCACCGCCGCCGCCAAGCCAGATGCTCCCGGCGTATACGTCGATGGAGCGAAAATCGCTTCTCTGGGTTTGCGCATTCGCCACGGTTGTTCCTTTCATGGCCTGGCCCTGAACGTGGATATGAACCTGGAACCGTTTCGACGGATTAATCCCTGCGGCTACGCCGGGCTGGCCATGACCCAGCTGAGCGATCACGCAGGATCGATTGAATTTGCCGAGGTAAGTGCCCGGCTGCGCGCGCAGCTCGTCAAACACCTCGACTATGCTGAGCAGACGACCCTCACGGGCGGAATCGACTGATATGACTACTGATGCAGTGCAAACCATGATCCCGACGCTCGACGTGACCGAGCGCCCGGCCCCGCGTCCCAAGGTTGAAGCCGGCGTCAAGCTGCGCGGCGCCGAGAAGGTTGCACGCATCCCGGTCAAGATCATCCCGACCACCGAACTGCCGAAAAAACCCGACTGGATCCGCGTGCGCATCCCGGTTTCGCCGGAAGTCGACCGCATCAAGAGCCTGCTGCGCAAGCACAAGCTGCATAGTGTCTGCGAAGAAGCGTCCTGCCCGAACCTCGGCGAATGCTTCTCCGGCGGCACCGCAACCTTCATGATCATGGGCGACATCTGCACCCGTCGCTGCCCGTTCTGCGACGTTGGCCACGGTCGTCCGAAGCCACTGGACGTCAACGAGCCGGAAAGCCTGGCCATCGCCATCGCCGACCTCAAGCTCAAATACGTGGTGATCACGTCGGTGGACCGCGATGATCTGCGTGACGGCGGTGCCCAGCACTTCGCCGACTGCATCCGCGAAATCCGCAAACTGTCGCCGAACGTTCAGCTCGAGACCCTGGTCCCGGACTACCGTGGCCGCATGGACATCGCCCTGGAAATCACCGCTGCCGAGCCGCCGGATGTGTTCAACCACAATCTGGAAACCGTGCCGCGCCTGTACAAGGCTGCGCGTCCGGGCTCGGATTACCAGTGGTCGCTGACCCTGCTGCAACGCTTTAAGCAGATGATGCCGCACATTCCGACCAAGTCGGGCCTGATGCTGGGTCTGGGCGAGACCGACGAGGAAGTCATCGAAGTCATGAAGCGCATGCGCGAACACGACATCGACATGCTGACCCTCGGTCAATACCTGCAACCGTCGCGCAGTCACTTGCCGGTGCAGCGTTTCGTGCACCCGGACACCTTCGCCTGGTTCGCCGAAGAAGGTTACAAGATGGGCTTCAAGAACGTCGCTTCGGGCCCGCTGGTACGTTCCTCGTACCACGCCGACGAGCAGGCGAAGCTGGTCAAGGCCGAGCTGCTGGGTTCCTGATTCACTGCTGATGTAAAAATGCCCGCCGAGGACGGTTCCTCGGCGGGCATTTTTTTGCCTGAGACAAGGGGCTTTTGTTTGTCTCTTCAGCTGACTACTGTGTGTGCATGACTTTACCGCTGGAGCCCAAGGATGACCGTTCGACCGAGCCACACCCTGATTGCCCACCGAGCCGTACCGGCGCTGCCCTCCGAAGGGACGATTGGCGTCATCGCGCCTGCCGGCCCCGGCGCCCTCGATACTGAAAAAGCGCTGCAATGGATGCGCGCGCGCGGCTATGGGCTGAAGGTGTTTCCGGGTGTCTATGAGAAGGACGGCTATCTGGCCGGCAGTGACGACGTACGCCTGCGCGATCTGCACGCGGCATTCGCTGATCCTGAAGTCGACGCGATCATTTGCCTACGCGGCGGCTACGGCACGCCGCGTCTGCTCGACCGAATCGATTACGACCTGCTCAGCCGGCATGCCAAGCCGTTTGTCGGCTATAGCGACATCACCGCGCTGCACCTGGCCATCAGTCGCTACGCCGGGTTTGTGACCTTTCACGGCCCGCTGCTCAATGCCGACCTGCTCGGCGACAAGGAGCCGCCGACCGTTACATCATTCTTCGCCATGCTGCGCGGGCAAATGAAGTCAGGGAGTGTACTGAGCCATCCGGCGGCTTATCCGTTATCCACCGTCGAAGCGGGCATCGCTCACGGGCGTTTGCTCGGCGGCAACCTGGCAATGATTGCGGCAACCCTCGGCACGCCCTACGAGATTGATGTCGAAGGCGCAGTTCTGTTCATCGAGGACATCAACGAGCCGCTGTATCGCATTGATCGCCTGCTGACCCAGATGCGTCTGGCCGGCAAGCTGGCCCGACTGCGCGGTGTGCTGGTCGGTGATATCGCCGGGGTGGAGGTCGACGCGCTGAATCGCCTGCTCAAGCAAACCTTTGAGCCGTTGCGGATTCCGGTGCTGTCGGGTTGGCGCAGTGGCCATTGCGACCCGAACCTGACACTGCCGTTGGGCGCGCTGGTGCGCCTGGATGCGGGGAAGCAGGAGTTGCTGCTGGAGCAGGATGTGGTCATCCGATAATTCGGGAGGCAAAAGATCGCAGCCTTCGGCAGCTCCTACATGGGATTGATGATCGTCCTGTAGGAGCTGCCGAAGGCTGCGATCTTTTGATTTGTTCTATTGGGCGCGCAGGCTCTCAAGCAACTTGTGCGTCGGATAGCCATCCGCCGGCCAGCCCAGCGCCTGCTGGGCACTGCGAATGGCCTTGCGCGTATTGGCGCCGATAATCCCGTCCGCTGTGCCGGCGTCATAATTACGCGCGCTCAATAGCGTCTGCAGTTCGATGCGCTCGGTGCGGCTCAGCGGCAGATCATCTTTTGGCCAGTCGCCATTGATCAGGCCCGCGCCTTCAAAGCGCTCGGACAACAGGCTCACCGCCAGCGCATACGACGACGAATTGTTGTACTTGAGAATCGCCCGGAAGTTGTCGAGGATCAGGAACGCCGGGCCGCGATAACCGGCCGGCAGCAGCAGGGCGGCGGACAGTTGTTCGGATCCGGCTGGCACCTGCGCGCCGTTTGGCAGGTTCACACCCAGTTGCCGCCATTCGGCGACGCTTTTGCGAATCGCGCCATCGGCCAGGGTGTAGTTGAAGCCGCTCGGCAATTGCACTTCAAAACCCCACGGCTGGCCGCGTTGCCAGCCCGAGCTTTGCAGGTAATGCGCGGTCGAGGCCAGCGCATCGGCCGGGCTGCCCCAGATGTCGCGGCGACCGTCACCATCAAAGTCCACGGCGTGGGTGTTGTAAGTGGTCGGAATGAACTGGGTCTGGCCCATCGCGCCGGCCCAGGAGCCGAGCATTTTCTCCGGTGTGATATCGCCCTGTTGCAGAATCTGCAGGGCGGCAATCAATTGCGCGTGAGCAAAGCCAGGACGACGGCCTTCGTAGGCAAGGGTGGCCAGCGAGTTGATCACCGACTTGCTGCCCTGAAACTGACCGAAATTGCTTTCCATGCCCCACACCGACACCAGCGCCTGGCGATCAACGCCATAACGCTGCTCGATGCTTTGCAGAATGTCGGCGTACTGATTGATCAACGCCTGGCCTTTGCGGACGCGCAATGGCGACAGCGCACCATCGAGGTATTCCCACACCGGGCGGGAAAACTCCGGCTGACTGCGATCGGCACGGATTACGCTGGCGTCGAAGCTGATGTTGGCAAATGCCTGATCGAACAGCTCGGGGCGAATTCCGGCGGCGAGGGCATCCTTGCGGAAACCCGCCTGCCATTCGGCAAAGGTCTGGGTCGGTTGAATATCGAGCGGGTCGGCGGACGGCACTACCGGCGGAATAATCGCTGGGGCCGTGGTAACCGGGGCGGCTTGAAGCGGTTGTGCATCGGCGGCGGTGGGTTTTTCCGCGCAGGCGACAAGCAGGATGAAGCTGGAGGCAGCGATCAATTGGCGCACGGGCCAACGACGGGAAAGACTTGGGGGCATGCACAGTTCCAGGGAAACGAATCAGGTGCAGACCTTAACATGAGCGAGGGGTAGTGCGCTTCAGGCAGCCAGAAAGTAAAAAGCCTCCCGGTTGTCAGACCGGAAGGCTTCGCGGCGGTAGCTGCCTTTGCCCTTGGCTGGTCGTTCCTGGCGGCTGCGGAACAATGGCTGGGCGACGATGGATTTGGCCTTGTTGGGGCCATGCTTTGCTGGCTTTTTGCTCATGAGGGTTCTCTGGATTGAGTGGGTTTGGCGCGGCAAATAATCTGCCGATGTTGGGCGTCTGTCCAGTGCCTGTTGTGTAGGAATGTTCTGGCGCTTTCGCGAGCAAGCTCGCTCCCACATTTGGAATGCATTTCAATGTGGGAGCGAGCTTGCTCGCGAATGGCCGTTATGCGGGAAACAGGTTATTCGGCAGGAAGTGTCAGGCGCTGGCCTGCCATCAACAACGCCAGACGACTCAAGCTCATCCACGGCGAACCCGCCGCCTGGCCCTTGATCTGCGCATCGATACGCTGCGCTTCAAGCAGCAATTGCGCCCAGCGTTGCGCCGAGTAGCGTTGCAAAGCCTTGCTCATCAGCGGCTTGCGCTTGTCCCAGACCGGCGGTTTCGACTGGCTGAAACACTTGTCCAGTGGCGTGCCCTGGCTGTATTGCAGGGAAATGTTGGCCAGCAGGCGCAACTCCCGCGCCAGTGCCCAGAGGATCACCGGCGGTTCGACGCCTTCGCCGCGCAGGCCCTCAAGCATGCGCAAGGCGTGGGCCGGTTCGCCGTTGAGCACCGCGTCGGTCAGGCCGAACACGTCAAACCGGGCACTGTCGGCCACGGCGGCCTGCACGGTTTCAACGGTGATCTGCCCACCTTCGGCCATCAACTTGAGCTTTTCGATTTCCTGGGCGGCGGCGAGCAGGTTGCCTTCGACACGCGCGGCAATCAATTCGACCGCGTCCTGACTGGCCGACAGACCGGCCTGGGACAGGCGCTGACGAATCCAGCTCGGCAGCTGATTGGCATCCACCGGCCAGATCTGCACAAACTGGGTCTGTTGGCCTTCGACCAGCGCCTTGCCCCACTTGGTTTTCTGCGCGCTGCCATCGAGCTTCGGCAAGCTGATCAGCAGGACCGTGTCTTCAGCGGGGCGTGAGCAGTATTCGATCAGCGCGGCGGCGCCTTTGTCGCCAGGTTTACCGGACGGCAGGCGCAGTTCCAGCAGGCGTTTTTCGGCGAACAGCGACATGCTTGCGCCGGCCTGCAGCAACGTACCCCAATCGAAATTGGCGTCGGCGGCGAAGACCTGACGTTCGTCGAAACCTTGCTGGCGAGCAGCGGTGCGGATGGCGTCGGCGGCTTCCTGACACAGCAACGGATCATCGCCGCTGATGATGTAGACCGGCGCGAGTGCGCCTTGCAGGTGTTTGCCGAGTTGCGCGGGTGCGAGCTTCATAAAGAAGGGCGAGCGGGGCGCCTGAGCGCCCCGACCGTCTTACTGCTGCGGGATTTCGAGCGGCGACTGACGCGGAGTTTCCGCTTCAGCCTTCTGCGCCGCTTCCAGCGCATCGGCTTCAGCCTTGGCGCGGTCGTTGGCGGTTTGCTGCAGTTGCTGCAACTGGCCCGGGGTCAGCTGCGACAGGCGCAGCATCATGCGCTGCACCAGCTCGCGACGGATTTCATGACGTGCGTCGTTGGCTTCCTGATCGGAGCCGACGAGGTTGTTGCCGTCGTGAATGAACACCTTCTGCACTTCGAGCTTGTCGCTAAGCAGGGACAGGTCTTTGTCGCCGCGGATGTCATAGCTCAGCACAGTGTTGACCTGATACTCGCCTGTGCGCCCGGCACCGGCATAGCTGAGAATGCGCTGGCTTTCCTGTTCGTCAGCCAGATACAGCTTGTACGGCGCGCCGGTGTAGACCTTGACGCCGCTGGACTCCAGCGTCTGACGCAGCTGTCTTACGGTTTCGCCATAAGCGTTACGCGCGCTCAGGTCGATTTCCTTGATCGACAGTTCGTTGGTGCCGGTACCACGCAACTGGAAACCGCAGGCGCTCAGCAGAACGGCGAGGCCCATCACCAGCAGATTGCGTTTGATCATTGTGTTGCTCCCCTTGAAACCAGGTGAGCCGACTCTGCGGCCCGAAAGGTTTTACTGGCTGCCAGGCGAGCCTGACAGCCGATCCAATTTAGCTGGCGACGATGTTGACCAGTTTGCCCGGCACCACGATCACTTTGCGAATGGTCAGGCCGTCGACGAAACGCAGCACGTTTTCGTTGATGCGTGCAGCGGCTTCGATCTCTTCGCGGGTGGCGCTGGCCGGCATTTCGATCTGCCCGCGCAGCTTGCCGTTGACCTGAATGACCAGGGTCAGGTTGTCCTGCACCAAGGCACTTTCGTCCACGGCCGGCCAGCCTGCATCGATCACCGCATCGGCGTGACCCAACTGCTTCCACAGTTCGTGGCTGATGTGCGGGGTGATCGGCGCCAGCAGCAGGGTCACCGCTTCCAGGCCTTCGTGCAGCAGCGCGCGGTCCTGTTCGGTGCCTTGGGCGGCTTTTTCCAGCACGTTCATCAGCGTCATCACCTGAGCGATGGCCGTGTTGAATTTGTGGTTCTGGCCGACGTCATGGCTGGCCTGCTTGATCGCCAGGTGAATCGCACGACGCACGGTTTTCTGCTCGTCGTTCAGAGTGGCGATATCCAGTTTGCCCGGCAGACCCTGGGTGACGTGGGCTTGCGCCAGACGCCAGACGCGCTTGAGGAAACGGTGCGAACCTTCAACGCCGGAGTCGGACCATTCCGCGCTCATGTCAGGCGGCGAGGCGAACATCATGAACAGGCGGCAGGTGTCGGCGCCGAACTGGTCGATCATCGACTGCGGGTCGACGCCGTTGTTCTTCGACTTGGCCATCTTCTCGGTACCGCCGATTTCCACCGGCAGGCCGTCGGACTTCAGCTTGGCGCTGATGACCTTGGCTTTGCTGTCACGCTCAAGTTCCACGTCTGCCGGGTTGAACCAGGTGTAGGCACCGTTGGCTTCGCGACGATAGTAGGTCTCGGCGATCACCATGCCCTGGGTCAGCAGGTTCTTGAACGGCTCATTGGAGCTGACCAGACCTTCGTCACGCATCAGTTTGTGGAAGAAGCGCGCGTAGAGCAGGTGCAGAATGGCGTGTTCGATACCACCGATGTACTGATCCACCGGCAGCCAGTGATCGGCTGCGGATTTCTCCACCAAACCGCCCTCGAAGTGCGGCGAGGCGTAGCGGGCGTAGTACCACGACGACTCGACGAAGGTGTCCATGGTGTCGGTTTCACGTTTGGCCGGCGCGCCGCATTTCGGGCAGCTGCATTCGTAGAACTCGGGCATGCGCGCCAGCGGCGAACCGGCGCCGTCCGGCACCACGTCTTCCGGCAGAACGACAGGCAGTTGATCTTCCGGCACCGGCACGTCGCCGCACGTTGCGCAGTGGATGATCGGGATCGGGCAGCCCCAGTAGCGCTGGCGGCTGATGCCCCAGTCGCGCAGGCGGAACTGGGTGCGCGAGGCGCCGAGTTGTTTCTTGATCAGGGCCACTTCCATGGCGTCGAACGCGCCGGCGAAGTCGAGGCCGTCGAACTCACCGGAGTTGATCAGCGTGCCGTGCTCGCCATAGGCGTCCAGCCACGGCGCCGGGTTGGTGTCACCGGAACTGGTGCGCACCACCGATTTCACCGGCAGGTTGTACTTGTGAGCGAATTCGAAATCGCGCTCGTCGTGCGCCGGCACCGCCATGACTGCGCCGTCGCCGTAGTGCATCAGCACGTAGTTGGCGACCCACACCGGCAGCTTCTCGCCGGTCAGCGGGTGCTCGACGAACAGGCCGGTCGGCAGGCCTTTCTTTTCCTGAGTGGCGACGTCTGCTTCGGCAACGCTGCCGCCCTTGCATTCAGCGATGAACGCTTGCAGCTCGGGATTGTTCTGCGCGGCCAGGGTGGCCAGCGGGTGCTCGGCTGCGACGGCGACGTAGGTCGCGCCCATCAGGGTGTCCGGACGAGTGGTGAAGACTTTCAGGGTGCCGGCTTCGCCGATCGAATCGACGTTGTACGGGAACTGCACTTCCATGCCACGGGACTTGCCGATCCAGTTGCGCTGCATGGTCTTGACCTGTTCCGGCCAGCCAGTCAGTTCGTCGAGGCTTTCCAGCAGCTCGTCGGCGTAAGCGGTGATCTTGAAGTAGTACATCGGGATTTCGCGCTTTTCGATCAGCGCGCCGGAGCGCCACCCACGGCCGTCGATGACTTGCTCGTTGGCCAGAACGGTCTGGTCGACCGGGTCCCAGTTCACGGTGCCGTTTTTACGGTAGATCACGCCTTTTTCGAACAGGCGGGTGAACAGCCATTGTTCCCAGCGGTAGTAGTCCGGCTTGCAGGTGGTCACTTCACGGGACCAGTCCACCGCGAGGCCGAGGCTGCGCAGCTGCGACTTCATGTAGGCGATGTTCTCGTAGGTCCACTTGGCGGGCGCTACGTTGTTTTTCATTGCGGCGTTTTCCGCCGGCATGCCGAACGCATCCCAACCCATGGGCTGCAGAACATTCTTGCCCTGCATGCGCTGGTAGCGCGAAATCACGTCGCCGATGGTGTAGTTGCGCACGTGGCCCATGTGCAGCTTGCCGCTGGGGTAAGGGAACATCGACAGGCAGTAGTAGGTTTCCTTGCCTGGCTGTTCACTGACTTCAAAGGACTTTTGCTCATCCCAGAACGACTGGGCGGCGGCTTCGATCTCACGTGGCTGATATTGTTCGTGCATGGCTACTTTTGTACTGGATAGGGGTGGCCTAATCCTCTTCGACGGCGGCATCCGGGATGGCCCGGGTGCGCTGGAAGTGGAATGACAGGAAGCGCCGTAGCATACATGACCGCGCTTGGCCGAGGGAAACCCTGATTACAGCTGTTTGCCCGACCTTTTGGGCGACGAGGGCCGTTGGTCGCGGCGTGTAGCCGGTTCGTGCAGCGAAGCTAAGCTCTAATTGGGGAGTGAGTCTTATCTTCAATGAGGTGAGGGATGGTGGAGCAACGGAAAAAGAACGTAACGAAACCCGAGTTGTATGAAAGGTTGATCGATCGTCTGGGCATGGCGCTGGACGCCGTGAAAACCGCTGACCGGCTGCGCGACGAGCGCCCCCTGGAACTGGAATTGCGTGGCTTGAGTCCCGCCGAGTTCAAACTGGTCAAGGCCTATCTGGATCGCAGTGAACGTGAAACGCAGGGATGCCTGTCTCAAGCAGTGAAGCAGCTCGATGCAGCACATTCGGCCAAGGTCATCTGGCTCAAGGACAAGGCGCCGCGCAGAGACACCGGCAAGGTGCGTTCTGTGCAGGCCAAGTAAGCGCATGGCAGGTCATGAAACGGATCTTTTGCAACCGGATCCGGCCTACTGGTTGTAACGCGTAATCAACACTCTTAGGCTTCGGGCATCTTTGGAGATGCCCGATGCCCTTTCGCTATTTCATCAAACAACTTTTACTGCCGCCCGGCATTCTTTTGCTGCTGTTGCTGGCCGCCTGGTGGCTGCGCCGCTCGCGGCCGCGTCTGGCGGGTGTGTGTTTTGCCCTCGGCTTTGGCGGCCTGTGGCTGATGAGCCTGCCGGTGGTCGTGCAGTGGAGTGCCAAAGCGCTGGAACGAGAGCCGCCGCTGGCGCGGCAGGAATGGGCAACGCTGGCGCAACGCGCCGATGCGATTGTGGTGCTGGGCTCGGGGCGTGAGCGCGGTGACCTCGCCTGGGGCGAAGACCAGCCGACCGGCGTCGGCCTTGAGCGTCAGCGTTACGCCGCACGCCTGGCCAAGGCCTCGGGCCTGCCGATTCTGACCAGCGGCGGCCTGCATTACGGCACGCCCCCGACCGAGGCGAAGTTGATGGCGGATTCGTTGCGTGATGACTTCGACGTGAGCGTGCGCTGGCAGGAAGGCGAGAGCCGCACCACATGGGAGAACGCGAAGATGACGGCAGATATTCTCTTGCCCCAGGGGATCAAGCGGGTTGTCGTGGTGACGCAGGCGTGGCACATGCCGCGTGCGGTGTGGAGCTTTGAGCAGGCAGGTTTTGAGGTGGTGCCGGCACCGGTGGGTTTCCTCGGTACCGATAACGCCCGGCCGTTTGGCGGCTGGCTGCCGGAGTTCAAGTCGATCTGGCAGAGCGGGCAATTGCTCAACGAGGCGGTGGGGCAGGTAGGGTATTCGTTGTTTTACCGCTGAAGATCATTGTGGCGAGGGGATTTATCCCCGATGGGGCGCTTAGCGGCCCCTCTCTTGCCTTCAGAAGAGGGGACTGCTGCGCACTCCAGCGGGGATAAATCCCCTCGCCACATTTCTCAGAGGGTCTTCGACATGCGGCTGGCCATCAACGCCCAGCCAAACAGCAGCAGGCACAACACGATCAACGGCCACGAGCGCCATTGCAGATATGGCGTCAGGTCGTGCATCGGCACCACTTCGCCATACAACACGCCTTGTTCGAACTGCGGAATCTGTTCGGTGATCTGCCCGAACGGGTTGATCAGGCCGGTTACGCCGTTGTTGGTCGCGCGGATCATCCAGCGTCCGGCTTCCAGCGCGCGCATCTGCGCCATCTGCAAATGCTGCAGCGGGCCGATGGACGTGCCGAACCAGGTGTCGTTGCTGATCGTCAACAGCAGATCACTGCGTGCCGACAGGCCGGCGGCGAATTCCGGATAGACCACTTCGTAGCAGATGAACGGTGCGATCTGGTAACCCTTGGCTTGCAAGAGCGCTTGATCCGACGGGCCGCGGGCGAAGTCCGACATCGGCAGGTCGAAGAACGCGATCAAGCCGCGCAACACGTCCTGCAACGGCACGTACTCGCCGAACGGCACCAGTTTCTGCTTCAGGTAAGTGCCGTCGCCTTCGCCGACCACGGTGATGCCGTTGAAGAAGCGCCGCTCGTGATGCACGGTCTGGCGAATCGGCACACCGGTGATCAACGCCGATTTACGCTCGGCGGCGAAGTTGCCCATCATCGTCAGGTAGCCCTCGGCGGACTCCTTCAATACCGGCACGGCGGTTTCCGGCCAGATCAGCAGATCGACCGGTTTGGAACGGAAACTCAGATCACGGTACAGCGCCAGTTGCGCGTTGAGCTCGGCCGGGTCCCATTTCATGCTCTGCGCGACGTTGCCCTGAATCGCGGCCACGGTCAGCGGTGCGCCGGACGGGCTGGTCCACGCGTGGCCCTTGAGGGCGATGCCCGCCACCCAAGGCCCCGCCAGCAGTACCACACCGGCCGCGATGAAACCCTTGCGGCGCGCCTGCAACAAACGCGGAGCGTTGTAGATCAGCGCTGCGGTAAGTGCCAGAACAAACGAGACCAGCCACATCCCGCCCACCGGCGCGAGCCCGGCCAGCGGGCCGTCGAGCTGGCTGTAACCGGAATAAAGCCATGGGAAACCGGTGAGGAACCAGCCGCGAAAAGCTTCCTGGCCGACCCACAGCGCAGCAAAGGCCAAGGCATCCGCCAGCGGTGCTTCGTTACGCCGCAACCAGCGTGCCCACAGCCACGCGGGCAGGGCGAAGAACCAGGCAATCGCCGCGGTGAACAGCAGCATCAGGAACCCGGCGAGCAACACCGAAGCGCCACCAAAGTGGTGGATGCTGTAATAGATCCAACTGGTGCCGGCACCGAACAGGCCGAAGCCGAAGCACCAGCCACGGCCGAGCGCCTGACGCGGGCTCAGCTCACGCAAACCGGCATAGAACAGACCAACCGCCAGCAATGCCAGCGGCCAGATGTTGAAAGGTGCGAGAGCGAAGGTGGTAATTGCACCGGCCGCCACGGCCAGCAGGTTACCGGGCCAGCCGGGGCGGGTTGTCCAGCGCATTTCAGTCCTTAGAATTAACGAGCGATAGGCGTCAGTCGCAGCAAGTGAATCCGACGGCTGTCGGCGTTCAGGATGCGGAAACGATAAGCGCCGATTTCAGTGGTTTCGTTGCGTTTTGGCAAGTGCCCGAACGCGCTCATCACCAGGCCGCCGACGGTGTCGAACTCGTCGTCGGAGAACTCGCTGTCGAAGAACTCATTGAAGTTCTCGATCGGCGTCAGCGCCTTGATCAGGAAATCACCGCTGGGCAGCGGCTTGATGTAGCTGTCTTCTTCGACGTCGTGCTCGTCCTCGATGTCGCCGACGATCTGCTCGAGCACGTCTTCGATGGTCACCAGACCGGCCACACCGCCGTATTCGTCGATGACGATGGCCATGTGGTTGTGGTTGGCGCGGAACTCACGCAGCAACACGTTCAGACGCTTGGACTCCGGCACGAAGGTGGCCGGGCGCAGCAGGTCCTTGATGTTGAAGCTGTCGCCGTTCTCCTTGAGGATCAGCGGCAGCAGATCCTTGGCCAGCAGCACGCCCATCACGTCGTCGTGGCTTTCGCCGATGACCGGATAGCGCGAGTGGGCCGAGTCGACCACGGCGGGGAGGAATTCGCGGGGTGTCTGGGTCGCCTTGATGCTGACCATCTGCGAGCGCGGCACCATGATGTCGCGCACTTGCAGGTCAGCCACCTGGATGGCGCCTTCGACGATGGCCAGCGCTTCGCTGTCCAGCAGTTTGTTCTGATGTGCATCACGCAGCAGCTCAAGGAGCTCCTGACGGTTCTTCGGCTCGTGGGCAAAAGCCTGGGTCAGTTTACCCAGCCATGACTTCTGCCCGTTGCTCGATCGATCTTCGCTCATAGCGATTACTCTGAATCCTTTGTTGTAACGATGGGGGAGTGTTCGGTTTCGTCATCCGCGTACGGATCGGGATAGCCCAGTTCAGCAAGCAACTCGCGTTCCAGTGCTTCCATTTCTTCGGCTTCGTCGTCATCTATATGGTCGTAACCCAGCAGATGCAAGCAGCCGTGAATGACCAGATGTGCCCAGTGGGCCTTTAGTTCCTTGCCCTGCTCGGCGGCTTCGCGTTCGACCACGGCCACGCAGATCACCAGATCGCCGAGCAGCGGAATATCGAGAAATTCGTCTGGCACTTCCGCCGGGAACGACAACACATTGGTCGCGTAGTCCTTGTGGCGCCAGGTGTGATTGAGCTCGCGGCCTTCTTCCTCATCGACCAGACGAATGGTCATTTCCGAATCAGCGCTGCGCTGGCGCAGGGCCAGTTCGCACCACTGGCGGAACTCGGCTTCACTCGGCGCGCTGGCCTCGGTGGCGATTTGCAGATCCAGCTCAAGCATCGCGCGAGGCTTCCTTCGCAGCTTCGGCACGGGTCTCGAAGCGCTCGTAGGCCTCGACGATCCGCTGCACCAACGGATGGCGCACGACGTCTTTGGGCTGGAAATGGGTGAAGCTGATGCCCGGCACGTCTTTGAGCACTTCGATCACATGGTGCAGGCCGGACTTGGTGCCGCGCGGCAGGTCGACCTGGGTGATGTCGCCGGTGATCACGGCGGTGGAGCCGAAGCCGATGCGCGTGAGGAACATCTTCATCTGCTCGACGGTGGTGTTCTGGCTCTCGTCGAGAATGATGAAGCTGTTGTTCAACGTACGACCGCGCATGTAGGCCAGCGGCGCGACTTCGATCACCTGTTTCTCGATCAGCTTGGCGACGTATTCGAAACCGAGCATTTCGTAAAGCGCGTCGTAGAGCGGGCGCAGGTACGGGTCGATCTTCTGCGACAGGTCGCCGGGCAGGAAGCCGAGTTTTTCCCCCGCTTCGACCGCCGGACGCACCAGCAGGATGCGGCGGATCTGCTCGCGCTCCAGCGCATCTACCGCGCAGGCCACGGCCAGATAGGTCTTGCCGGTACCGGCCGGGCCGATGCCGAAATTGATGTCGTTGCCGAGGATTTCCTTCACGTAGCGTTGCTGATTCAAGCCGCGTGGGCGAATCATGCCTTTCTTGGTGCGCAGGGCGACGGTCGGTTCGGCGGGGGCCGGGTTGTCGATATCTGCTGATTCCTGAATGAACAGGTGCACCAGGTCTGGCGACAGCTCGGTACCCTTGGTTTCCCGGTACAGGCGGCACAACAGGTTTTCCACTGACGTGGTGAGTTTTGGATCGCCAATCAACTCGAACTGGTTTCCGCGATTGCGGATCTCGATGGCCAGGCGCTGTTCGATCAAGCGCAAATGCTCGTCGAATTGCCCGCACAGATTGGCGAAGCGGCGAGCCTCAAAAGGCTCGAGGAGAAAACGATGTGGTTCGATGGGTGCGTTCAAGGTCGTATTTAGCCGCCCTGGGGCAATTAGGATGAAATCAAGGATAACGCCAGTGGCGTGGGTGCGAAAGCTCTTAAATATCGATGCTGCTTTCCAACCCATTGTCTGTGGCTGGCGGGGTTTCTGTGGTGAGGGGATAAATCCCCTCACCACAGAAACCCCATCCACAATGCGATGGTGTTACTGGATCAGCGAACCACGCAGCGAGTGCGGTTGCGCGGCGTCGATGTGCACATCGGCGAACTGACCGATCAGGGTGGGATTGTCGCAGCGGAAGTTGACGATACGGTTATTCTCGGTACGCCCTTGCAGCTCGCCCGGGTCTTTCTTCGAGTAATCGGTCACCAGAATGCGCTGGATCGAACCGACCATTTGTCGGCTGATTTCGAAGCCCTGCTGATTCAAACGATGTTGCAGCGCGTTCAGACGTTCTTTCTTCAGTTCTTCCGGGGTGTCGTCGGCCAGGTCGGCAGCGGGCGTGCCCGGGCGCTGGCTGTAGACGAACGAGTAGGAGAAATCGAAGCCGACATCGGCAATCAGCTTCATGGTCTGTTCGAAGTCCTTCTCGGTTTCGCCCGGGAAGCCGACGATGAAGTCCGAACTGATGCAGATCCCCGGTACGGCGGCGCGCAATTTGCGCAGCTTGGATTTGTACTCCAGCGCCGTGTGGTTGCGCTTCATCGCCGCGAGAATCCGGTCCGAGCCCGACTGCACTGGCAGGTGCAGGTGCTTGACCAGTTCCGGCACTTCGGCGTGGGCCTGGATCAGGCTGTCGGAGAACTCCAGCGGATGCGAGGTGGTGTAGCGGATGCGGTCGATGCCATCGACAGCGGCGACCACGCGGATCAGCTCGGCCAGATCGGCCAGGCGACCGTCGTGGGTCTGGCCGCGATAGCCGTTGACGTTCTGCCCCAGCAAGGTCACTTCACGCACGCCGTGTTCGGCCAAGTGAATGATTTCCGCGATCACGTCGTCGAACGGTCGGCTGACCTCTTCGCCACGGGTGTACGGCACCACGCAGAACGTGCAGTACTTGCTGCAACCTTCCATCACTGACACATAAGCGCTCGGGCCGTCGATACGCGGCTCCGGCAGGTGGTCGAATTTTTCGATTTCCGGGAACGACACGTCGACCTGCGGCAGCTTGCTGCTGCGCGCGGCGTCGATCATTTCCGGCAGACGGTGCAGGGTCTGCGGGCCGAACACCACGTCGACGTACGGAGCGCGATCACGGATCGCCGCGCCTTCCTGACTGGCCACGCAACCGCCGACGGCGATGACCATGTCGGGGTTGGCCAGCTTCAGTTCGCGCCAGCGGCCGAGCTGCGAATAAACGCGGTCTTGCGCGCGTTCGCGGATCGAGCAGGTGTTGAGCAGAATCACGTCGGCGTCTTCCGCGCGGGCGGTGACTTCCAGGGCCTGATGTTCGCCCAGCAGATCGACCATGCGCGAGCTGTCGTACTCGTTCATCTGGCAACCGTGGGTTTCGATGTAAAGCTTCTTGGCCATGGATTCGGGTCGTCACGTGATTCAAAGAACCGCGCATTATAGGGAACAAGCCGTCAGGTTCCTACCGCTGTGCGTCCGGTGGCTATGCTATAGTTCGCGCCCTCATTTTTACCCCGATGTTATCCGCCCGCCATGACCAAACGCGAAGCTCCAATCTACAAGGTGATTTTCCTCAACCAGGGCCAGGTGTTCGAAATGTACGCCAAGCAGATCTATCAAAGTGATCTGTGGGGTTTCCTGGAAGTTGAAGAATTCGTCTTTGGCGAGCGCACGCAAATGGTCGTCGATCCGAGCGAAGAAAAGCTCAAGGCGCAATTCGAAGGCGTGGTGCGCAGCTTTGTACCGATGCATTCGATCGTGCGCATCGACGAAGTGGAGCGTCTGGGCACGCCGAAAATCAGCGAGGCCCAGGGCGCGGTCGGCAATGTCATGCCGTTTCCGATGCCGATGCCTGAGAAGTAAGCACAGCTTTGGATTTGGAATGATGTTGTGGCGAGGGGATTTAGCGAAACGTCGCACCGCCCCGCTCGGCTGCGAAGCAGTCGCAATCCATCCAGCAATATGTGTCAGACAGAACCGGGTTGCAGGGTTTGGGGCTGCTTCGCAGCCCAACGGGGATGAATCCCCTCGCCACAGGTCATCTCCACAGCCTTTAGGGCAGTGGGGAGAATGGCGTGCGCCCGTCGGCGTTCTGCAATTCCATCAGGTATTTGCGGAAAATCTGCCCGAGCACCTGTGTGGCGGTTTCGAGATCTTCGCGGGACATTTTTTCCGAGACTTCGTCAGCCGTGTCCAATGCCTCTTCAGCACCGTTGACCGCTGCCATCTTCAGCACGATGTAGGCCTGGATATTGTTGGCCTGCACGCCCTCACCGTGGAAGAACATGCTGCCGAGCTTGAATTGCGCCTGGGCGTGGCCTTGCAGCGAGGCCTTTTCGAAATAGCTCAGGGCTTGATTGAGGTCGCGCGGGGCGTTCTTGCCGTCGTAGTAGAACTCACCCAACTCGTATTGCGCTTGCGCGTCCCCTTCGTCCGCCGCTTTCTGGCAGGCGGCCAATGCCTGCGTGACGTCTTGCGGCTGAGTATTGAGGGTGCAACGACCCATCGCCGGGATCAACAACGAGTTGCCGCCTGCTTGTGCATGCGCGAGCAGGGGCTGAAGGAGCAACAGGCAGCCCAATGCAAGGGTGCGGCCGGTGCGGTTCATGGGAATCGACTTACCTCTGAAGGGCACGCGGACCCGTCGAGGGATCCAATAAGCGCGCATTATGAAATAAGCAGGGCCAACCTTACAAAGTCTTTACTCGTTTTTCTGCTGCGTGGGGAATATATCGCCCGATTCAGGCAGGATTTTCGCAGACGCGTCGGAAAAACCGAGCGGATGTAGGCGAAAGCTGACGCTGGCCATAGCCAACGTCAGCGGTACGGCGATTATTTCAATGCGGCGAAGGCACGCTCGGCGGCGTCCAGCGTCAGTTGCAACTCGGCTTCGCCATGGGCGATCGAGGTGAAACCGGCTTCGAAAGCGCTCGGCGCCAGGTACACGCCACCTTCCAGCATCAAGTGGAAGAAGCGACCGAACATTGCTGCGTCGCTGGCCATCACGTCGTCGAAGGTGACGATGTCGTCGGCGCCGCTGAAGTACAGACCGAACATGCCGCCGGCCTGAGTGGTCACGAACGGGATGCCCGCAGCATCGGCACGCTGTTGCAGACCGTCGAGCATGCGCGCGGTGTAGTCGGTCAGTTCGGCGTGGAAGCCCGGGCGGCTGATCAGGCGCAGGGTCGTCAGGCCGGCAGCCATCGCCAGCGGATTGCCCGACAATGTACCGGCCTGATACACCGGACCGAGCGGGGCGATGCGCTGCATGATCTCGCGTTTGCCACCGAAGCAGCCCACCGGCATGCCGCCGCCGATGATCTTGCCGAACGTGGTCAGGTCCGGCGTCACGCCGTAGTGCGCCTGGGCACCGCCGAGGGCGACGCGGAAACCGGTCATCACTTCGTCGAAAATCAACACCACGCCGTGCTTGTCACACAGCGAACGCAGGCCTTCGAGGAAGCCCGGCGCTGGCGGCACGCAGTTCATGTTGCCGGCGACCGGTTCGACGATGATGCACGCCACGTCCTCGCCCACTTCGGCGAGCATCGCTTCAACCGCGTCGATGTCGTTGAACGGCAGGGTCAGGGTGTGTTTGGCGAACGCTGCAGGCACGCCGGCCGAGCTCGGTACGCCCTGGGTCAGAGCGCCGGAACCGGCCTTGACCAGCAGGCTGTCGGAGTGGCCGTGGTAGCAGCCTTCGAATTTGATGATGCTGTCGCGACCGGTGTAACCACGGGCCAATCGGATCGCGCTCATGGTCGCTTCGGTGCCGGAGCTGACCATGCGCACCATGTCCATTGACGGCACCAGCGAGCAGACCAGATCGGCCATCTCGGTTTCCATCGACGTCGGTGCGCCGTAGGACAGGCCGTGTTGCAGCTGATTGCGCACCGCGTCGAGCACGTCCGGATGGCTGTGGCCGAGGATCATCGGACCCCACGAACCCACGTAATCGACATAACGCTTGTCGTCTTCGTCGGTGACATAGGCGCCTTCGGCGTGTTTGAAGAACAGCGGGGTGCCGCCAACGCTCTTGAACGCGCGCACCGGCGAGTTGACGCCGCCGGGGATGTGTTTCTGAGCATTGGCAAACAGGGTTTCGGAACGAGACATGATCGGGCTCTCAAATCAGATTTTCAGAAGTTCGTTGAAGGCGCGGGCGCGGCGGGTCACTTCGGCGCTGCTCTCGGCGCCGAACAAACCGTGGATCACGGCGAGCAGATCGACACCGTGCTCGACCAGTGGCGCGGCGTTATCGAGGGTGATCCCGCCGATCGCGCAGACCGGCAAGTGCAGCGTGCGTTTGGCTTCGTCGAGCAAGTCGAGGCTGCAACTCGGCGCACCGGGTTTGGTGGTGGAATTGAAGAAGCGGCCGAAGGCAACGTAACTCGCGCCTTCTTTGGCAGCCTGTTCGGCCAGGGCGATTTGCCCATGGCAAGTCGAACCGATGATCGCTTTCGAACCGAGCAGCGCGCGGGTCGGCGACAGCGGGCCGTCGGTCTGGCCCAAGTGCACGCCGACGTTGAGGCGTGCGGCCAGTTCGGCGTCATCGTTGATGATCAGTTGCGTCTTGTAGCGCTCGCACAGGTTGCGCAACGCCTCGGCCTCGCGCAGACGGCGGGCCTCGTCGCTGCTCTTGTCGCGGTATTGCAGCAGGGTGACGCCGCCGTCGAGCGCCGCCTCCACGTAAGACAGAAACTTGCCGGCCAGCAACTGGCTGTCGGTAATGGCATACAGGCCACGGAGTTTCATGGGGCAGACCTCACGACGTTACGAGCAGAAATCCAGCGGCAGGCGACGCGGCACGAACTGGCCTTTGCCCAGTTGTTCGGCATCGCGCAAAGTGCGCCAGGTGTAATCCAGCGCACTGCGCACGGCACTGGCCAGGTGTTCGCCCTGAGCGAGTCGCCCGGCCAAAGCGCTGGCCAGCGTGCAACCGGAGCCGTGATAGCTGCCCGGCAGGCGCTGGCAGATAAAGGTTTCGCGCAGGCCGTCGCGGCTGTACACGCGGTTGTGGATTTCAGTTTCGTCGCCATGGCCGCCGGTGATCAGCAGGTTTTTGACGAATGGCAGGAGTTTTTCCGCGCACTCGTCGGCCGTGCCTTCGGGCAGTTCGGCGAGGATGCGCGCTTCAGGAAGATTGGGCGTGGCAATGATCGACAGCGGCAGCAGACGCTCGCGCATTGCATAGCCGACCTCGTCCTTGCCCAGGCGTCCGCCGCCGCCGGCACGCAGCACCGGGTCGCAGACCACTGGCAGGTGCGGGTGCGCCGAGAGCAGTTCGACCACGGTGTCGACCATCTCCAGCGAACCGAGCATGCCCAGTTTCACTGCGGCGACTTCGGAGTCGTTGAGCACGGCGTTGGCCTGAGCCAGTACCCACTCACGGTCGAGGACGCGGAAGTCAGTGACGTTGACGGTGTCTTGCACGGTCAGGGCGGTGACGGCCGGAGCCGCATGGCAACCCTGCGCGAGCAGGGCTTCGATATCTGCCTGCAAGCCGGCGCCACCACTGGGGTCGTGGCCGGAGAGACAGAGGACAACGGGGCGGGAGCTGTAGATATTCATGGTGCGCGAGCTTACCACCAAAGCTGATTTTGGGGTGTGGGTGGCAGAGCAAGATAAATGCGGGAGCTGCCGGAGGCTGCGATCTTTGACGTTCCTGACCATTCCAACAGCTCTATCTCGGTGCTTTGCCCTGGAACGCCCGTTCTAGAGCTGTTGTAGGAAAAATTTCCATGGTGCTCAATGGCCATCAACGGCTATGCTAGGCTGGATCCAAACAATCACAGGTAATACCGGTTTTACGTCTACTCAAAGGGAATGGGGGGCTTCCTGACACAACCGGACGAGCCACGCTGGGGCTTCAATGCGCTATTTGCTGATGTTGCTGTTCTGCTTGCCCCTTATGGCGAGCGCCGTCGAATTCGACGAATTCACCCAGAGCCTGCCACTGGGCCGATCGCTGCAAGTGTTCGAAGACCCGAGCGGTCAGGCGACGATTGCCGACGTCCGTGCGCAAGACGCCGCCGGCCAGTTCAAAGCCCACGACAAAGCCACGCTCAACGCCGGTTACTCGCGTTCGGCGTTCTGGCTGAAGATCGACCTGCATTACCGCCCGAGCAACCCGGCCGCCCAGCGCACCTGGTTGCTGGAACTGGCCTATCCGCCGCTTGATCACCTCGATCTTTACTTGCCTGATGCCACCGGTGCATACCGACTGGTGCGCCAGACCGGCGATGCCTTGCCCTTCGCCAGTCGCGAGATCCGCCAGAACAACTACCTGTTCGACCTTCCCTTCAAACCGGATCAACAGCAGACGCTGTACCTGCGACTGGCCAGCGAAGGCTCGATCCAGGCGCCGGTGACGTTGTGGTCGAGCACCGCGTACCTCGAAGACCAACCGGTGCGCCTGTATGTACTCGGCATCATTTATGGCGTGCTGCTGGGGATGCTGGTCTACAACCTGTTCATCTACCTGAGCGTGCGCGACACCAGTTACCTCTATTACATCTTCTATATCGGCTCGTTCGGCCTCTATCAGTTGTCGGTGAATGGCGCGGCGGTCGAGTATTTCTGGCCGGACAACCCATGGTGGGCCAACGCCGCGACGCCATTCTTCATCGGTTGCGCCGGGCTGTTCGGCAGCCAGTTCGCCCGCAGTTTCCTGCAGACCAAGACCCACAGCCCCTGGCTGGATCGCTTGCTGATCGGCCTGATTGCCTTCAGTGCGCTGGTGATCGGTCTGTCGCTGATGACCAGTTACGCCCTGGCCCTGCGCCTGGCGACCACACTGGCGCTGACCTTCACCGTGGTGATCTTTGCCGCCGGGATTCTTGCCTGGTGGCGCGGCCTGCGCGTGGCGCGTTACTTCATCATCGCCTGGTCGGCGTTCCTGCTCGGCGGCATCGTCAACACGCTGATGGTGCTGGGGCTGCTGCCCAACGTATTCCTGACCATGTACGCCAGCCAGATCGGCTCGGCCATCGAGGTGGCGCTGCTGTCGCTGGCGCTGGCCGATCGCATCAACGCCATGCGCGAACAACAGGCGCAGACCTTGTTCGACGCCGGGCAGAAACTCGAAGTGCTCAACCAGCAACTGGCCCACAGCAACAAGCTCAAGGACGAATTCCTCGCCACGCTGACCCACGAATTGCGCACGCCGATGAATGGGGTGATCGGTTCGCTGGAGCTGATGCAGACTGTCGACCTCGATCCCGAGCTTGAGCAATATCAACAGACCGCCGCCGGTTCTGCTCGCGACATGATGCGCATGGTCAATGGCATCCTCACGCTCACTGAATTGCAGGCCGGCAAGCTCAAGGCGACGCCGGGCAGTTTCAGCCTGCGCGCAGTGGTCGAGGCGTTGCGCGTGCAGTTCGAAGGTAATGCGGCGAGCAAGTCGCTGGACTTCAAGGTTGAAGTGCTGCCGACCCTGCCGGATCGCTTGCTCGGCGACAGCGCGAAACTGGCGCAGTGCCTGGAATGCCTGCTGGACAATGCGATCAAGTTCACCCGCGTCGGCGGGTTGGCGCTGCGCGTCACCGGGCGGCCGTCGGCGGATGAGCGCATGGCGCTGTCGTTTGCGGTGATCGACACCGGCATCGGTTTCACTGATCTGGGCGAGGCGACCCTGTATCAGCGTTTCTTCCAGCTCGATGGTTCGATGACTCGCGAATACGGCGGCCTCGGTGTTGGTCTGGCGATCTGTCGGCAACTGGTCGAACTGCTCGGCGGCAAACTCACCCATCGCTCCGAGCCGGGTCGCGGCAGCCGCTTCCAGCTCGATGTCGAATTCGAACTGCCGGTGGTCGAAGCGCCTGCGGATCAGCCGCCCCGCGATTGCATTCGTGCGCCGCAGGACTGCACGGTGCTGCTGGTGGATGACAACAGCGTCAGCCAACTGGTGATGCGTGGCATGTTGCTCAAGCTCGGTTTCCGCGTGCGCAGCGCGGATAACGGCGCCGCCGCGCTGGACTGCCTGCAACGGGAAAGCTTCGATGCGGTGCTGATCGATTGCCAGTTGCCCAACCACGACGGCGCATCGCTGTGCTGCCAGATCCATGCATTGCCAGGCTGCGCGCATTTGCCAGTGTTCATGCTGGCGCTGAGCGCTGACCGCGAGCAATGCACCCCGGGCGCGCCTATCGACTATCTGCACAAACCGGTGAAATTCGAGGATCTGCAGGCTGCATTGCAGCGCCGCGTGCTCAGTTGCTGATGGGGTAAAAGCGCCGCAAAAACGGCGCCTATGACACTTTGTTCAAAAAAGCACCAGTGCTTAACTGGTGCCATTGCTGAACACGGAGCGCCGTCATGAACCTGCATCAGTTCGCCGAAACCCACGAAGTCACCAATCAGCCGCCGTCGCTGGACGGCACCAACCTGTACCGCATCGACCTGCCGCTGCAGGAGTGGTCGCGGCGTTTTGGCGCCGGTTGGGCCGAGGCGCGCATCGATGCCTATGGCGCACTGGCGGGTGGGCCTTTGATGGAGGCGGGGTTTCTCGCCAACCAAAACAAACCGCTATTTGCCAGCCATGATCGCTACGGCCATCGCATCGATCTGGTCGAGTTTCACCCGGCTTACCACGAGCTCATGCGCACGGCGATTGAACATGGCCTGACCTCGCTGCCTTGGGCACACCCGCAGGACGGCGCGCATGTCGCCCGCGCGTCGATGACCTATCTGCACAGCCAGGCCGAGGCCGGCAGTGGTTGCCCGCTGACCATGACTTTCGCCAGCGTGCCGGCCCTGCGCTTGCAGCCTGACCTGGCCGAACAGTGGCTGCCGAAAGTCCTCGCCACCGACTACGATCCGCGCAACGTCGGCATGGCGCACAAGGCCGGCGTGACCATCGGCATGGCGATGACCGAGAAGCAGGGCGGCACCGACGTTCGCGCCAACACCACCAAAGCCTATCCGGTCGGCGCCAGCGGCCCGGGTCAGGCCTATGAACTGGTCGGGCACAAGTGGTTCTGCTCGGCGCCGATGTGCGACGCCTTCCTGACATTGGCGCAAACCGACAAGGGTTTGAGTTGCTTCCTGCTGCCGCGCCATCGCCCGGACGACACGCGCAATCAGTTCTACATCCAGCGTCTGAAAAACAAACTCGGCAATCAGTCCAACGCCTCCAGCGAAGTGGAGTTTCGTGGCGCACTGGCATGGATGATCGGCGAAGAAGGGCGCGGCGTGCCGACCATTATCGAAATGGTGGCGATGACCCGCTTCGATTGCATGGTCGGCTCCAGCTCGCTGATGCGGCAGGCGCTGACCCAGGCCAGCCATCACTGCGCGCACCGCAAGGTCGGCGGCAAATTGCTCAGCGAGCAGCCGCTGATGCAAAACGTGCTGGCCGATCTGGCCCTGGAAAGCGAGGCCGCGCTGGCGCTGAGTCTGCGCATGGGCAAGGCGCTCGATCATCTGGATGATCGCCACGAAGCGCAGTTCGCGCGGCTGGTGACGGCAGTGGGCAAATACTGGATCTGCAAGCGCGCGCCAGGAATGATCAACGAAGCCGCCGAATGCATGGGCGGTGCTGGATACGTCGAGGACAGCATCCTGCCGCGCCTGTACCGCGAAGCGCCGGTGAATTCGACGTGGGAAGGCTCGGGGAATGTGCAATGTCTGGATGTGCTGCGCGCATTGTCGAAGGAGCCGGGTGTGTTGGATGTGCTGTTCAGCGAACTGGGCGATGGCCATGGCGACAAGCGTCTGGCCGCGCACATTCAGCAGTTGCAGGCGCAGTTCAAGGACACCAGTGATATTCAGTATCGGGCGCGGCAGTTGACCGAAGACATCGCGCTTGGATTGCAGGCCAAGCTTCTGTTGGAGGCGGGGAATTCAGCCGTAAGCGATGCTTTCATTGCCAGCCGTCTGAGCGGTGGCGGTCGCGTCTACGGCGCGTTGCCGCGTGGGCTGGACGTCGAAGCGATCGTCGCCCGCTCGACTCCACAGCTTTTCTGACCGCAATTTTCCCGACACCACAAAACCCTGTGGGAGCTGGCTTGCCAGCGATGGCGGTCTGTCAGTCAACATCGATGTTGAATGTGACGGCCTCATCGCTGGCAAGCCAGCTCCCACAGGGATTCGGGTTACCTGAAAGATTTCGGTACACCCACAACGCCACTGTTCCCGTGCGTCCACGATGCAGGCAAGATGAAGCTCTGCAAGTCAGAACACAGGAAGCTGATCGTGACCGAAGCGTTTATTGTCGTTCAAACCGCCGAACAAGCCGTGGATCGTCTGGCCGAGCTGCATGAGCGGGCCACCACTGCGCTGAATTCTGCCCTCAAGCGTTACCTCAAGGACCGCGTCGAGCCCGACGCCGAACAGCGTGCCCTGTTTCGTTATCCCGAACTGCGTCTGACCTACCACTGCCAGGGCGAAGTGCCGCAGACCACCCGCGCTTACGCCAAGGTGCAGCTGCCGGGCACTTACAGCGTCACCGTCACCCACCCGGCGGCGTTTCGCAAATACCTGCTCGAACAACTGACGCCGTTGATGCACGACTTCACCGTGACCGTCGAAGTCGGCGTCAGCCAGCAGAACATTCCGTATCCGTACGTGGTCGAGCAGGGCGATGAACTGGCCGGTTCCGGCGTCACTGCAGCCGTGCTGGCGCGGGTGTTCCCGAGTACTGACCTGTCCGCCGCTACCGATGGCATTGCCGACGGCCTCTACGACTGGGAAAACACCGATCCGCTGCCACTGGCGCTGTTCGACGCCGCGCGCGTGGATTTCTCGCTGCGCCGGCTGGTGCATTACACCGGCAGTGACTGGCGCCATGTGCAGCCGTGGATTCTGCTGACCAACTATCATCGCTACGTCGACCAGTTCATCGTTCATGGTCTGGAGCAGTTGCGCCGCGACCCGCGTTTCGTGCGCATGGTCCTGCCGGGCAACGTGATCATCGAGAAGAGCATGGACCACGGCGAAGCCTCGGCGATTGCCGCCGGTGTGGTCTGGCACCGTTACCAGATGCCGGCCTATCACCTGATCGCCAGCGATGGCCACGGCGTGACGCTGGTCAACATCGGTGTCGGCCCGTCCAACGCCAAGAACATCACCGATCACCTGGCCGTGCTGCGCCCGCATTGCTGGCTGATGATCGGCCACTGCGGCGGCCTGCGTCAGTCGCAGACCATCGGCGACTACGTGCTGGCTCACGCCTACATGCGCCGCGACGGCATTCTCGATCGCGTGGTACCGCCGAATATTCCCATCCCGGCACTGGCCGAAGTGCAGCTTGCTCTGCAGCAGGCGGCGGCGAATGTCACCGGCGAGAAGGGCGACGATCTGAAGAAGCGCCTGCGCACCGGCACGGTTCTGACCTACGACGACCGTAACTGGGAACTGCGCTGGGCTCAGGAGCGGCCGCTGATCAACCTGTCCCGCGCGGTTGCGGTGGACATGGAAAGCGGCACGATCGCAGCGCAAGGTTATCGCCTGCGTGTGCCTTACGGCACGTTGCTCTGCGTTTCGGACAAACCACTGCACAGCGAAATCAAACTGCCGGGCTCGGCCAACGCCTTCTATGAGCGTGCGGTCAGCCAGCATTTGAAAATCGGCATCGAAGCGGTGGATCTGCTGCGTACCGAACTCAACTCGCTGCACTCGCGCAAACTGCGCAGCTTCGACGAGCCGCCGTTCCGTTAACGGTTAGTCGTGGTCATTTGGCGGTCGGGGCACTAGCATTGTCAGCCCTGATCGCTAAATGTTCTGTCTCTTATGTCCCGTCCCCCGCGTCCACCTTCCCGCCGTCCCGGCGTGAAGCCTCAGTCTTCTGCCCCGCGCCGTGTTGCCAAGGCACCACCGGCCGAGCCGAAACTGATCCTGTTCAACAAACCCTTCGATGTGCTGACGCAATTCAGCGACGGTGAAGGGCGGGCGACACTCAAGGATTACATCGATGTGCCGGGGATTTATCCGGCCGGACGTCTGGATCGTGACAGCGAAGGTTTGTTGCTGCTGACCAACGACGGCCAGTTGCAGGCGCGCATCGCCGATCCGAAACACAAACTGGCCAAGACCTATTGGGTGCAGGTGGAGGGCGAGCCGACGGCCGAGCAGTTGCAGCGCCTGCGTGATGGCGTCGAGCTGAATGACGGCATGACTCTGCCCGCCGAAGCGCGGCAACTGGCTGAGCCGCAATTGTGGCCGCGCAATCCGCCGGTACGCTTTCGCGCGACCATACCGACTTCGTGGCTAGAACTGGTGATTCGCGAAGGGCGCAACCGTCAGGTGCGGCGCATGACGGCAGCGGTCGGATTGCCGACTTTGCGGCTGGTGCGGGTCAGGATTGGTGACTGGACCATTGAAGGGCTGGATCAGGGCCAGTGGCAGGAAGTACCAGCGCGCTTATAAGGCGCCGGATTCGATCAGGCCGATCACCACACTCTTGATGATGAACGCGGCCACGCCCAGGCCCAGCACGAAAAACAGAATGAACGAGCCGAACCGCCCGGCCTTGGACTTCTTCGCCAGATCCCAGACGATGAAACCCATGAAAATGATCAGGATGCTGACCAGACCGGTCATCATCCACTCTTCGAACAGTGCTGGATCCATTGGCGATCTCCGGCGCGGACAGGGCTGAAAGGGCGGCGGCGAGTATACGCCAAGGGCGGATGGCGGGGCATTGATCTGCGTCGCCTGTGCCGGCCCCTTCGCGAGCAGGCTCGCTCCCACAGGTTGAAATGCATTCCCCTGTGGGAGCGAGCCTGCTCGCGAAAGCGATATCAGCTACGCAAATGAGTCAGCGGCAGTTCGGTGCTGTTGAGCACCTGATTCAGCACAAAACTCGACCGCACGCTGGTGACCCCCTCGATCCGGGTCAGGTGCCCCAGCAGTAATTTTTGGTAGTGATCCATATCCGGCACCACCACTTTCAACTGGTAGTCGGCATCCACTCCGGTCACCAGACTGCACTCCAGCACTTGCGGCAATGTGCGGATTGCCGCTTCGAAATTCTCGAAGCGCTCGGGGGTGTGCCGGTCCATGCCGATCAGCACATACGCGGTCAGGCTCAAGCCGAGCATCTTGCGATCGAGCAGCGCAACCTGGCGCGAAATATAGCCATCGTCTTCCAGTTGCTTGACCCGGCGCGAGCAAGGCGAGGGCGACAGACCGATGCGCTCGGCCAGTTCCTGGTTGGAGATACGGGCGTCGCGCTGCAATTCCGCCAAAATACTCAGGTCATACCGGTCAAGTTTGCTCATCAATCTGTCCTTGGTCGTAACTATTGCGGCGGATTATCTATCCAGGGTTAAAAATTGCGCAAGCAGTGTTTAATTGAGCAATTTTCGCAATCCTCTGTCGCGGCTTCAGGCCTATTCTTATCACCAGAATCACTGCTCGGTAACACAGTCCACGCGGCCCGCCCAATCAGGCCTGCCGCGGCCGCCACCCCCACCGGGGATGTGCCGGCCCCCGAGCTGCACACTGTCCAGAAGACGGGGTGAGGTGAGCCGACGTCAAAAGCGTCGAGCCAGGACGAAGTTCTCCAGAAGGGAGGCCGACGGGTCTCCCTTTTTTCTTGCCTGCGATTTCATCTTGGCGCCTCAATAAATAAGTCGCGCGACTGATAACCTGTTGCAGAACCCGGTGGGGCTGTTTCGAGTCTCAGCAACAAGCCCTGCCAACGACAGGCTCCCGCAGTGAGGAAAAGCATGAATTCGCGCATCTGGCGTCTGGCCGGTGTTGGTTTGCTGTGTGTGGGTGTCAGTGCGCAAGCGCTGGCCGATGAGCCGCAGAATCGTGGGCCGGGCAACGGGCCGCAGAACGACGGGATCATCCGTGGCGACAACAGCCGTCAGTTCGAGCACAACGGCCAGCCGCATAACAATGACGGTCAATGGCAGAACCGCAACCGTGTCGATGATCGTCCAGAACCGCCTCGCCAGCCGGGCAACAACCTGCCGATCCAGCCGCGACCCGACGCCGTGCGCCAGACCCAGGAACCGCGTCAGGGTTACTACCGCGACGAGCGCCCGCAGAACGGTTACCACAATCAGCAATGGCAGACGCAGCCGCGTCCCGATGACAACCGCTGGCCGGGACGGCCGAACGGTCATGGCAATGGCTGGGGTCCTGGCCCGCAGTATCGTCCAGGCCATGTGATCGACCGTTTCCCGGATCGTGATTACCGCGTGCCGTATCGCGGTCAGGATTACTTCTATTCCGGTGGCTATTGGTATCGCCCGCAAGGCCCACGCTACATCGTCGTGCAACCACCGCGCGGGATCCGCATCCAGTATTTGCCGGATTACGCCCGTGAAGTGTGGATCGGCGGCTCGCTGCTGTTCCTCGCCGCCGGCTCGTATTACGCCTATCAAGAGGCGACGCAGGATTACGTGGTGGTCGAGCCGCCGCTGCAGCAACCGCCGCAGCCGCAAGCTCAGGGCTATGACGTCGAAGCCTACCCGGCCAACGGCCAGTCACCGCAGCAGGTGCAGCAGGACGGTTACCAGTGCTCGCAGTACGCGGTGCAGCAAAGCGGTTTCGACCCGCGCACCGCGACCTACCAACCGGCGCCCGAAGTGGTTCAGGCCTATCGCCAGGCGCAGGGCAACTGCCTGAGCAGCCGCGGTTATCAGGTCAGATAGGGGCAGCTACGAGCTGCAAGCTGCAAGCTACAAGCTACAAGCTACGAGCTACAAGCTTGAAGCTAGAGGCTTGTCGCTTGTGGCTGCTTTTACAGGATCGGCGTGGACCAGTACCTCGGCTCTCGGATAAGCCTTGTGTATTGCCGCCGCCGCTTGGTCGCTGATGCCATGGGCGACTGACAGGGTCAGTTCGCCCGGCAGTTCCAGGTGCAATTGCACGAACCAGTGGTTGCCCGAGATACGCGTGCGCAAGTCATGCGCACCCAGTACGCCGGGGACGCTGCATGCCAGTTCGAGCATGTGCTGACTGACATCGGTCGGCAGTTCCTCGTCCATCAGCACCGAAAAACTTTCCCGGGCAATCTGGATTGCGCTCCAGAAGATGTACGCGGCGATCCCCAGGCCGAACCACGCATCCAGTTGCGCAAAACCCATTCCCGCCAATACCAGCGCGATGAGGATGCTGCCGTTGAGCAGCAGGTCCGAACGGTAATGCAGCGAGTCGGCACGTACGGCGTTGGAGCCGGTCTGCTTGATCACCCGGTGTTGCAGCATCAGCAGCGCGGCCGTCAGCAGCAGGGAAAACACGATCACACCGATGCTCAGCCACGGTGCGCCAAGCGGTTCCGGCGTCTGCAAGCGTTGGTAGGCCTGAAACGCGATCAGCACCGCGCTGCCACCGATGAACAACGCCTGGGCCATGCCCGCCAACGATTCGGCTTTGCCGTGGCCATAACGGTGATCATCATCCGCCGGGCGCAAGGCGTAATGCACTGCCAGCAGATTGAGCATTGAAGTGACGCCATCCAGCGCCGAGTCGGTGAGGCCGGCGAGCATGCTCACCGATCCGCTGAGCCACCAGGCAATCGCCTTGGCGACGATCAGCGTGCAGGCGACCGCCACCGAGGTGCGGGTCGCCAGCCGCAGCAGGCGGGCGTGTTCGGGGCTGGAGGTCATTGAACGTCCTTATTCAAGCAGCGGGTTGCAGGCCGAACATCGCCAGTTGCTGAGTGCTGCCCTTGTGCTGGATCAGGCGCGGATCATCCAGAGGAAAGTCTCTTCCCAGCTCGCTCTCGAGAATCGCCTGCAACTTGTGATTGTCGACCTGTCCATCCGGGCCAATGGCTTGCTTGAGCTTGGCCGGATCGATCTGCGCGGTGTGGCCCGGTTCGAAATAGATCGCCCCGGTGGCGAAGTCGACGGCAAACGCGATCAGCCCGGGAATGATGTAGAACAGCAGGCCGACGGCATCGAGCACGGCAATCGCCGGGTCGATCTTGCCGTCGATCTGGCCACGCCGGTCCGGGTAGAAAATCGAACCGCACGCCGACAGTTGCGTGAGCAGAGTGGCAACCAGAACACCGCCGATCAGGCGAGAGGGTAAGCGCATGGAAGTGTCTCCTGAGTCATCAAATAACGAAGCTTCGTCTTGTGAAGTTAAGACCCTGACGAACGTCAGACAGTTCGTCGTTATACTCGGCCCTCTGTTTGGGAGCCAGCATGATTTCTTTGCCGATCGACGATGTTTTACCCGCCCTGCGTGAAGCCCTCGCGTCACGCCACGAAGCCGTGCTCGAAGCACCGCCCGGCGCCGGTAAAACCACCCGCGTGCCTTTGGCCTTGCTCAATGAAGCCTGGCTGGCCGGGCAGACCATCGTCATGCTTGAGCCTCGGCGTCTGGCCGCGCGCGCAGCGGCGGAACGTTTGGCCAGCGAGCTCGGCGAGCAGGTCGGTGAAACCGTCGGCTATCGCATCCGCCTCGACAGCAAGGTTGGCCCGAAGACGCGTATCGAAGTGGTCACCGAAGGCATCCTCACCCGGCGCTTGCAGGACGACCCGGCGCTGGAAGGCGTGGGTCTGCTGATCTTCGACGAATTTCATGAACGCAGTCTCGACGCCGATCTGGCGCTGGCGCTCAGTCTGAACGGTCGCGAGCTGTTTCGCGCTGAACAGCCGCTGAAGATTCTGCTGATGTCGGCCACCCTCGAAGGCGAGCGCCTGGCCGGCTTGCTCGATGACGCGCCGATCCTGCGCAGTGAAGGGCGCATGTACCCGGTGACGATGCGCTGGGGCCGGCCGTTCCAACCGGGTGAATACATCGACCAGCGCGTTACCCAAACCGTACTCGAAGCGCTGCACGACGAGACCGGCAGCCTGTTGGTGTTCCTGCCGGGACAGGCGGAGATCCGTCGCGTACATCAGCAACTGGTCGACGCAATCGGCGAGCGCAAAGACGTTCTGCTGTGCCCGTTGCACGGCGAACTCGACCTCAATGCGCAACGCGCGGCAATCGACCCGGCGCCGCCCGGTCAGCGCAAAGTGGTGCTGGCAACCAACATTGCCGAGACCAGCCTGACCATCAACGGCGTACGCGTGGTCATCGATGCCGGATTGGCGCGGGTGCCGCGTTTCGATCCGGGCAGCGGCATGACCCGCCTCGACACCCAACGCATCTCCAAGGCCAGCGCCACCCAGCGTGCCGGCCGCGCCGGGCGATTGGAGCCGGGCGTGTGTTATCGCTTGTGGTCACAGGATCAGCACGAACAACTGGCGGCTTATGGCAGCGCGGAAATTCTCTCGGCGGATCTGGCCAGCCTCGCTTTGCAACTGGGGCGCTGGGGCGTGACCCCGGGCGAACTGGTCTGGCTCGACATACCGCCCGCCGCCGCGTATGCCCAAGCGCAGGATCTGCTGCAACGCCTCGGCGCCTTGCACGGCGACACGCTGACGGCCCACGGCCAGGCCATGGCCGAACTGCCGGCGCATCCGCGCATCGCGCATTTGCTGTTGCGCGGTCAGGCATTGGGGCTGGCGGCGATGGCCTGCGATGTGGCGGCGCTGCTCGGCGAGCGCGATATCCTGCGCGGCGCTGGTGCGGATCTGCACAGCCGATTGGTTCTGCTTTCCGGCGAAGAACGTACCGGTCGTGGCGCGCAGGGCGGGGTGCAACGCGCCCGGCAATTGGCTCGGCAGTATCGCGGCTACTTGCGCGGCAAGCCGAGCGAACCGGTAAACGATCCCGAGCATCCGCGCTGGCTCGGCGCGCTGTTGGCGCTGGCCTACCCGGATCGCGTCGCCCAGCAACGACGTGCCGGTGGCGCCGAATACCGTTTGGCCAACGGTCGCGCGGCGCTGTTTGCTGAGGCCGACAGCTTGATGAAGCATGAGTGGATCGTTATCGCCGACCTCGGCAGCCGTCAGGGCCAGCGCGAAGAACGCATCTATCTGGCGGCGGATTTCGATCCGGCGCTGTTCGATTCGGTGCTCGCCGAACAAGTGCGCAGCGTCGATCAACTCGATTGGGATGAACGCGAAGGCGTGCTGCGTGCCGAGCGCCAGCGCAAGGTCGGCGAGCTGATTCTCAGCCGCGAACCGTTGCCCGGTCTGGATGAAAACGCGCGCAGTCAGGCGCTGGTCAATCTGGTGCGGCGCAAGGGTCTGGAGTTGTTGCCGTGGACCCCGGAACTGCGCCAGTGGCAGGCGCGGGTGGCGCTGTTGCGTCAGCTCGATCTGAACACTCAGGACGACAGCCAATGGCCGGATGTCAGCGATGCGGCATTGTTGAATACCCTGGAAGACTGGTTGCTGCCGTATCTGGGCAAGGTCTCGCGGCTGAGCCATTTCGCCAACCTCGACCTGTCGAGCATCGTGCGTAATCTGCTGCCGTGGCCGCTGCCACAGAAACTCGACGAACTGGCGCCGCATCATTTGAGCGTGCCGTCGGGTTCATCGATTCGTCTGGATTACAGCGAACATCCGCCGATTCTTGCGGTGCGTTTGCAAGAGCTGTTTGGTCTGGCCGATACGCCACGGATCGCCGGCGGCCGGCAAGTGGTCAAGCTGCATCTGCTGTCTCCAGCGCGGCGGCCGGTGCAGGTCACGCAGGACCTGGCCAACTTCTGGCGCAGCACCTATGCCGAGGTGAAGAAGGATCTCAAGGGGCGCTATCCGAAGCACTATTGGCCGGACGATCCCTTGGTCGCCGAAGCCACGGCGCGGGCGAAACCACGCGGCACCTGACCCGCAATGGCTGCGCGCCATTAGCCCATCCGTGCTAATTGCCCTTGTTTGTTCCGGCTCGCAAAATCGCCGCCTGAACAATAACCAGCCTTGTTGCCTGGCAACTTGCGCCCAAGGAACGGAACTGCCCATGACCTCTTTCTTAAAGCTCAGGAAGTTGATCTTCTTGTCGGCTGCGCTATTGGCCGCCTCCAGTTCGGCCATGGCCGAAGAGCCCAATCCGATTGGCGACTGGTGGATTATCTACGGCAACGGCGTGCCCCAGAAAAACATCATGTACGTCGCCGATGCGACGTCGGTGGTGCCTTCGCAGAAAACCAAAGGCGCAACCATGGTCGCGGTGACTCTGGTTTATGAAGAGCCGGGCAAACCGATGATCGACGTCTATAACCTCGAAGCCCAATGCTCTACGGGCAAGGTGCGTTTCATCAATGGCCAGTCCATCGAGCGTCTCGCCTACACCATGCGTCATCTGAAAGTTGCCAACCAATGGCAGACCCCGAAAGAGTTCTGGGTCCAGCAGGCGCTGAAGTTTGCCTGTGCGCCGGGCAGTCGCGCGAAAAACGACATGGCCGCCGTGGGCAAGATGGAATACCTGCAGATGATCGAGATGCTGCAGCAGATGTTTTTCAAGCTCGCGCCGATTCAGCAAAAGAGCCAGATGATGGACAACATCGACAGCCTGCTCGAACTGAAGAAATAAGCCGAGGCATCCAATGACCTACACACGTTTATGGCTGGCAACCCTGCTGGCAGGATTGCTCTTGAGCGGCTGTTCCACTATCGCGCAAAGCCGCTGGGAAGGCCGTGATATGCAGGAAGCCCTGGACCTGTTCGGCACGCCCGACTCGATGGCAAAGGAAACCGGCCCGAACGGCGAACCCTTGGCCGTACTGACCTGGCACAAGTCCGCGAGTTGGACCTCCACCGAAGCGGCCGGCACTTCGATGACCCATACCGGCAATGGCATGGTGTACACCGAGCACTACCAACAGGTCGGCCACAGTTCTACCTGCAAGTTGCAGGCGAAGATCAATCAACAGAAGAAGATCGCCCAGTTCCTGATCGAAGACGGGCGAATACTGCACGGCAAGTGCGCCAATGTCCGCTATGTTCCGGGTTACGTTCCGCCCGGCTTATAAGGGCAAAGCGCTCAGGGCGCAGCGGGCAGGAGGAACCGCGCAATCACCGGCAAATGGTCGGAGATGCGCAAGGTATCGTCCTGCCGCACCTGCGCTTGCAGGCGTTTGAGCTTCGGGCTGTAGAACAGATAATCCACCGTGCGATCCGGGCCGTTGAGGCCGGGGTCGTTGGGGTAATGGGTCAGCCATTTGGCTCGATCGATACCGCCGGCCTCGTTGTTGGTCGGGATCATCGGGTACTTGTCCCACAGCAGATGCAGTTCGCTGTCGGCAGAATAGGGCGTGCGGCGCTCGACCGGCAGGCGTCGATACTGGCCCAGCGGCAACAGATTGAAATCGCCACCGATCAGCCACGGCAGGCCTTGGCTTTCATATTTGTCGAGGACTTTGGCCACGGCAGCCACTTGCGCCTGCACATTGCCGTCCGCCTGGCTGGCGCGCTGCAAGTGGGTGTTGAACACGGTCAGTTGTCCGCCATCGCTGAGCGGCAGTTTGACTGCGAGCAAAGCGTCTTTGGGCTGGAACTGGCGGCTGATGAAGTTGCTCGGGGCGACGGGCAGTTGCAGGCGTTCGGCGTGTTCGATGCGATAGCGGCTCAGCGTGGCCAACTGGCGGCCGACGCTGCCGTAGATATGTGGCTCGGGGACGAAATCGGCTTTCCAGTCGAAGGCGCTGGCACTGCACGGATACAGGTCGGCGACGCGTTCCTGCAACAGTTTGAGCTGGTTCTGGTAATCGCTGGCCTTGGCGCCGTCGTCGAGCTCCTGCAACAGCACCACATCCGGTTGTTCGTCACGGATCACCCGCGCTACTTCGTCGAGGCTGAAGGCCATGTCTTCGGCGGTCGGCGCTTCGTCGTCGCCCTGAGCCAGGTCATTCCAGAATACGTAGCGCTTGCCGGCGAGGAACTGCACGTTCCAGGTCATGACTTTCAGTGCTTGCCCGGGCACCAGCGTCGGCGCCGTGGTGCTGCAACTGACCGGCAGGGTTTCGCGGGCATCGGGGCGCCAGGTCAGGCTGAACAGCAGCACACCGAACAGGACGACGGCGAGGATGACGAGGAGCAGGGTGTAGCGCGGCAGACGGGTCATGGCTCGGCTTATAGCGTTACAGAAAGTGGCCCCGAGCATACCTGACGGCAGCGACGAAGCCCAAGCACGGCGCGGTCAGACTGCGCCGTTACGTTTGTCAGGCAATTCGCTGATCAGCATGAACAGGCGGAACAGCACCACACTGGTGAACAGTTGCAGGAAGCTGTGGGCGCTGTCGATCAGCCCGGCAATCAGCGGATTCTGCGGTTCGGGGTACACCGCCAGCGTCGCGCCCTTGAGCAGCCACAACGGGGTCATCACGCAGAGAATGCACAGCAGGATGCGCCAGAAGTGCCCACGGGTCAGGCGCAGACTTTCCTTCATCGCCTGCAACGGTCCGAGGCCGCGCAGCACCAGCAGGTATTCGGCGAAGGCGAGCATGACCATCAGCATCAGGCCCGGCAGGAAGTACAACGACAGACCAAGCAGAATCAGCAAGGTATTGAGCGCGGTCAGCACCGCGAAGCGCGGCCACAGGGTGGCGGCCATCGCCAGCAGGTCACGGTTGCGCGGCGACTCGCCACGGCTGCGTGCATCGAGAAACAGGATCAGCGCGGCGGTGTACAGCGGATACACCAGCAGGCCGACGATGATGCTGACCCCGGCAAAGGTATCCGGCCCGGCGGCGTGATCGACCGCCTGCTGCAAGAAAGCTTCGACAATCACCAGCGGCAGGCACAACTGCACGATGCTGCCCAGATGGCGTTTGAAAAAATACAAAGAGTCGCGCAGTACTTCGAGGGCATTCATCAGTCGGTATCGCAGGTCGAAAACAGTGGCTCACTTTAACCGATGCAACGCAGCCCGACACAAACGTAAACATTCGGTAAAGGCCATTGAAACGTTTTGTCACTGTCTCCATTACAGGAGAGCAGCCCGCCCAGAGTGGGCGCGGGCACGTTATTACCGGCAATCTACGAGGTCGCCATGAACAGCGAAGAGCAAACCCTGATCGATGGACTGTTTTCCCGGCTGCAACAGGCCCAGATGGAGGCAGCCCCGCGCGACGCCCAGGCCGAGGCGCGGATCAAGGAACACCTGACGCGCCAACCGGCGGCAGGCTATTTCATGACCCAGGCGATTCTGGTGCAAGAGGCCGCGCTGAAAAGCCTCGATGAGCAGAACAAGCAACTGACTCAGCAAGTCCAGCGTCTGCAGGCCGAACTGCAATCGGCCAAGGCCCAGAGTGGCGCTCCGTCGGCGAGCGGTGGCGGTGGCTTCCTGTCGAGCATTTTTGGTGGCGGCAATTCGCGTCCGGCGCCGAGCCAGAGCGCCGCACCGTCGTCCTCCGGCGGCTGGCGTGAACCGGCACCGCAGCAGAGCTACCAGACTCCGGCACCGCAACAGAGCTTCAGCGCGCCGCCCAACTATGCGCAGCAGGCAGCCCCGGCGGCCGGCAACAGCTTCCTCGGCGGCGCGCTGAAAACCGCTGCGGGCGTGGCCGGTGGTGTGATGTTGGCGCAGGGCATCAGCAGCCTGTTCCACCACAATCAGCAACCGGAAGAAATCGTCGAGGTCATCAAGGAAGAACCGGCGCAGGTCGCCGACCAGAGCAACAACGGCTGGGGCGATGATCAGCGCGTGGCGGACAACGGTTTTTCTGGCAATGACCAGGGCGGTTTCAGCGATGCCGATTACAGCAGCGACAATTCGTCGTTCTTCGATGACGACGACTCCTTTGTCTGACATCGTCTTTGAAGGCTGGCATAGCCTCTGAAGGCTGACATAGACACTGTGGTGAGGGGATTCATCCCCGCTGGGCTGCGCAGCAGTCCTCGCTTTAATCAGGAAAAGCGGGGCTGCTCCGCAGCCCAGCGGGGATAAATCCCCTCACCACAACACCGTTTGTCAGGGACACCTCGGCGCCAGCCGGTGATTATTCGCTGAATCTTTCTCTTGGCTGGCATACTGAGCGCCTTTTTCAGGCCTGATCGCCTGACCCCGCTTCGTGCGCTTGCGCGCTCACAGGAACTCCGGTGAAAAAAATCGCAGTGTTCGCCGATGTGCAGAACCTCTACTACACCGTGCGTCAGGCCTATGGTTGCCACTTCAACTACGCCGCATTGTGGGCCGACATCAGCAAGAACGGGCAGATCGTCGAGGCTTACGCCTACGCGATCGACCGTGGCGACAGCAAGCAGCAGCAGTTTCAGCAGATCCTGCGCAACCTCGGTTTCACCGTGAAGCTCAAGCCCTACATCCAGCGCAGCGACGGCTCGGCCAAGGGCGACTGGGATGTCGGCATTACCCTGGACATCATGGACGCCGCCGACCATGTCGACGAAGTGGTGCTGGCCTCCGGTGACGGCGATTTCGACATGCTGCTCGAACGCATTATCAACAAGCACGGTGTGCAAGCGGTGGCCTACGGCGTCCCTGGCCTGACCGCCAACTCGCTGATCCGCGCCGCCAGCCGCTACGTGCCGATCGAAGGCGCACTGTTGCTCAAGAGCTGAGCTGAACAATAGATTTGGACGGAGTACACCCCGGTTTGGAACGCATTGCAGTCATCGACTTTGAAACCACCGGCCTGTCGCCGAACAGCAGCTGCCGCGCCACTGAAATCGCCGTGGTCATGCTGGAAAACGGCCGCATCGTCGAGCGTTACCAGAGCCTGATGAACGCTGGGGTTCGCGTCCCCGCGTTCATCGAGCAACTGACCGGCATCAGCAACGCCATGCTGCGCACCGCGCCGCCGGCCGAGCGGGTGATGGAAGAGGTCAACGAGTTCGTCGGTTGTACGCCGCTGTTGGCGCACAACGCCTCGTTCGACCAGAAATTCTGGGATTTCGAACTGGGGCGGATCAAGCGCACACGCCTGCAGAATTTCGCCTGTTCGCTGCTGCTGGCGCGGCGCCTGATGCCGGCGGCGCCGAATCACAAGCTCGGCACGCTCACCACTTTCGCGCAGTTGCCGCATACCGGCCAGGCTCACCGGGCCATGGCCGATGCGGAGATGGCGGCCAATCTGATGGCGCATCTGGCGCAAGAGTTGCGCGGCAAGCACGGGGTGCGCGAGTTGAATCATGACCTGTTGTGCAAATTGCAGAAAGTCCCTGCCGCCAAAGTGGGCGAGCATTTGCAGCGTTATCGCTGATCCCGGGTACTCCGACGATCATTCCCACGCTCTGCGTGGGAATGAAGCCCGGGACGCTCCGCGTCCCTTTCAAAGCCGAACGCAGAGCGTCCGTTGAGGCATTCCCACGCGGAGCGTGGGAACGATCCAGGATGGATGTCTGCTGATGCACCGCCTTCGCGAGCAGGCTCGCTCCCACAAGGGCCTTGGCGGTCTCAGTTGCTTTCATGCAAAAGTGTACCGGCGCGAAAAACAGGTTTTGTAACTTATTTTTGCGCGGAAGCCTTTCTAGAATAATCCATCCACCGAGCCTGACTGTCGAGCTGACCATGCCTGCCTTGCGCCGTTTTTCCCTGCCGTTGATCGCTGCGTTTTTTGCGTTGTACGTGATCTGGGGGTCGACCTATCTGGTGATTCGCATTGGCGTCGAATACTGGCCGCCGCTGTTGCTGGCCGGGGTGCGCTTCGTCATTGCCGGCAGCTTGATGTACGCCTGGCTGCGCTGGCGCGGTGCTCCTGCGCCGACCTGGGCGCAGTGGAAAGCGGCGGGGCTGGTCGGCATTCTGCTGCTCAGTTTTGGTAATGGCGCGGTCAGCGTGGCAGAGCACACTGGTGTGGCTTCCGGTGTTGCTGCGTTGGCGGTGGCGACGGTGCCACTGTTCACCTTGTTGTTCGGCTACTTCTGGGGCGCGCGCAATACGCGGCTGGAATGGGCCGGTGTGGCGCTGGGGATTATTGGCATCGCCATGCTCAATATGGGTTCCAACCTGCAATCGAGCCCGCTCGGTGCGATGTTGCTGATTTTCGCGGCGGCGAGCTGGGCGTTCGGCTCGGTGTGGAGCAAATACCTGCCATTGCCGGCGGGGGCCATGGCCAGCGCTGTGGAAATGCTCGTCGGCGGCATGGTCTTGCTGATCGGCAGTGCGCTGAGCGGCGAGCACCTGCAAGCCATGCCGCCGCTCGAGGGTTGGCTGGCGCTGGCCTATCTGATCTTCTTTGGCTCAATCATCGCCTTCAATTCCTACATGTATCTGCTCAAACACGTGCGCCCGGCGGCGGCGACCAGTTATGCCTACGTCAACCCGGCGGTGGCGGTGTTGCTCGGCGTGGTGTTTGTCGGCGAGACCATCGGCATCGAAGAAGCGCTGGCGATGCTGGTGATCATCAGCGCGGTGCTGCTGATCAGCCTGCCGCAGTGGCGTCGACCTGCGCAGCCACCCGTGGAAGAGGCGAAAGCCGTTCCGACGGAAGCGCGTACGAATTAGGGTAAACTGCGCGGCATTGCATCCCCGCGTCATTTTTTCCTACGGTACTCCCATGACTTTCGCCTCCCTTGGCCTGATCGAACCCTTGCTGCGCTCCCTCGAGACGCTCGGCTACCAGACCCCGACGCCGGTGCAGGCGCAAGCCATTCCGGCGGTGCTGGCCGGCCGCGACCTGATGGCAGCGGCCCAGACCGGCACCGGTAAAACTGCCGGTTTCGCCTTGCCGCTGTTGCAGTTGCTGGCCATGGAAGGGCCGAAAGTCACCGCCAACTCGGCGCGTGCGCTGATTCTGGTGCCGACCCGCGAACTGGCCGAGCAGGTCCACGAAGCCGTGCGCCAGTACGCGGAAAACCTGCCGCTGCGTACTTACGCAGTGTATGGCGGCGTCAGCATCAACCCGCAGATGATGAAGCTGCGCGGCGGCGTCGATGTGCTGGTCGCCACACCCGGCCGTTTGATCGACCTGTTCCGCCAGAACGCGCTGAAACTCAATCAGCTGCAAACGCTGGTGCTGGATGAAGCCGACCGTATGCTCGACCTGGGCTTCTCCGAAGAACTGGCGAACATTTATCGCATGCTGCCGAAAAAGCGCCAGACCCTGCTGTTCTCCGCGACCTTCTCCGATGACATCCGCCTGCTTGCCGGGCAGATGCTCAATGATCCTTTGAGCGTCGAAGTCAGCCCGCGCAACGTCGCCGCCAACACGGTCAAGCAGTGGATCGTCACCGTCGACAAGAAGCGCAAGGCTGAACTGTTCGTGCACCTGATGCGCAAGAACAAGTGGAAGCAGGTGCTGGTGTTCGCCAAGACCCGCAACGGCGTCGATGCGCTGGTGGAAAAACTTCAGGGCCTCGGTGTGAATGCTGACGGCATCCATGGCGACAAACCGCAGGCCACGCGCCAGCGCGCGCTGGACCGGTTCAAGCTCAGCGAAGTGCAGATTCTGGTCGCAACCGACGTCGCCGCCCGTGGTCTGGACATCGAAGATCTGCCGCTGGTGGTCAACTTCGATCTGCCGATCGTCGCCGAGGATTACATTCACCGCATCGGTCGGACTGGTCGCGCGGGTGCCACCGGTGAGGCGATTTCGCTGGTGTGTGCCGATGAAGTGAACATGCTCTCGGCGATCGAAATGCTGACGCGGCAGAACCTGAAGCGCCAGAACGAACCGGATTTCGAACCCGAGCACCGCGTGCCGGACACCGATGCCAGCGGTCAGGTGATCAAGAAGCCGAAAAAACCGAAGAAGCCGAAAGCGTCGGGCGGTGGCGGTGGTAAACGCAATCTGGGCAAGTGGGTCGACAGCGGCGAGACCTCGGCACCGGAGCCATCGATCAAGCCAGTGCGCAAAGTGCCGGTGTTCAATACTGGACCGCGCAAGCGCAAACCCTGAAAGCAGCTTCGAGCGTTCAGCTGCAAGTTGCAAGTTAGAAGCGCTTTGCTTCGGCTTGCTGCTTGCAGCTCAGAACTTGCTGCTGCTTTTGAACCACTGGACGATTCCCAACCCTGCCGCCCGCCCACTTGCAAAACACCCAGTCAGCAAATACCCTCCCGTCGGCGCTTCCCAATCAAGCATCTCGCCCGCACAAAACACCCCCGGCAGCGCCTTGAGCATCAAGCGCTCATCCATCGCTTCGAACCTTACGCCACCGGCACTGCTGATCGCTTCGTCCAGCGGACGGGTTTTCACCAGAGTCAGCGGCAACGCTTTCATCGCTCGCGCCAACAGCGCCGGATCGCCGAAGGTTTCGGCATCGGTCAGCTCGCGCAACAACGCTGCCTTAACTCCATCAATCCCCACCTGACTGTGCAGATGCTTGGCCATCGAGCGCGAGCCGCGTGGTTTGCTCAGCGCCGCCTGCAATTTATCCACAGGCCGGCCGGGCAGCAGGTCGATGTGGATAACCGCTGCGCCATAACCATTGATCGCCTCGCGAATCGGCGCCGAGAGTGCGTAAATCAGACTACCTTCAATGCCGGTCGCGGTGATCACGCATTCGCCCAGACGCGGGAGGTCGTCGTTCAAACCGATGGCGATGTTTTTCAACGGTGCGCCGGCGAATTTGCTCACCATCAGCTCGCTCCAGGCCTGCACCTCGAAGCCGCAATTGCTTGGCTGCAACGGTGCCAGATCCACGCCGCGCTGCTCCAGCGGCAACATCCACGCGCCATCCGAGCCCAGGCGCGACCAACTGCCGCCGCCGAGGGCGAGCAGGGTGGCGTCGGGGTTTACGCTGATTTCGCCTTCCGGGCTGGCGATGCGCAGTGCACCGCTTGCGTCCCAGCCGAGCCAGCGATGGCGGGTGTGGATAACCACGCCGCTGTCGCGCAGGCGCTTGAGCCAGGCGCGCAACAGTGGCGCGGCTTTCATGTCGGTGGGAAATACGCGGCCGGAGCTGCCGATGAAGGTTTCGATGCCCAGTTCGTGAATCCACTGGCACAAGGCATCAGCATCGAATCCGCGCAGCAGCGGGGCGATTTGCGGTGCGCGCTCAGCGTAGCGGGAGAGGAATGCCGGGTACGCTTCGGAATGGGTGATGTTCATGCCGCCGACCCCGGCCAGCAGGAACTTGCGCCCGACCGAGGGCATGCCGTCGTACACGTCGACGCGGATTCCGGCCTGGCTCAGCACTTCGGCGGCCATCAGGCCGGCGGGGCCACCGCCAATGATGGCGACGTGGGTGTTGGCGGGGGCGGAATTCTGGGTCATGGGCGTGCGCTGCGGTATGGCGGAACAAGGCGCGCATTCTAACAGCCGAGCCCTCTGTAGGAGCTGCCGCAGGCTGCGATCTTTGCTGTGGATTTTTCAGCAAGATCAAAAGATCGCAGCCTTCGGCAGCTCCTACGGGTTATCCACAGGCAGTTCCACAGCGATTGTGGGTAACGCAGCACGTTTCAATGACAGCCGTGTGAATCCCAGACCCGTTGCGCGCTGTGATGGAGGATGCCGTGGCGGCGGGCGAGGGCGTGGCGATCCTTGCTGTAGCCGCCGCCGATCACCCCGACCACCGGAATGTCGCGGCCCAGGCAATGGCGCATCACCCGTTCATCGCGCTCGGCTACGCCCTCGTCGGTCAATTGCAGATAACCAAGGGCATCGTCCTTGTGCACATCAACGCCAGCGTCGTAGAGCACCAGATCCGGTTGATACAGCGGCAACAGGTAGTTGAGCGTGTCATCGACGACCTGCAGATAATCGGCGTCACCCATGCCTTTGGGCAGCGGAATATCCCAGTCACTTTCTGCCTTGCGTGCGGGAAAATTCTTCTCGCAGTGCAGGGAAACGGTAATCGCCTCCGGCGTGTCGTGCAGAATCCGCGCGGTGCCGTCGCCCTGATGCACGTCGCAATCGAAGATCAGCACGCGATTGACCCGGCCGCTCTGCAACAGGTACTGGCTGATGATCGCCAGGTCATTGAAGATGCAGAACCCGGCGGGGTAATCGTAGTGAGCGTGATGGGTGCCGCCGGCCAGATGACAGGCCAGGCCATGCTCAAGGGCTTGCTCTGCCGCAAGGATCGAGCCGCCCACCGCGCGCACCGTGCGTCGCGCCAGCGCTTCGTTCCACGGCAGGCCGAGGCGCCGTTGGTCTTCGCGAGACAACTCGCCGCTCATGTAGCGTTCGATATAGCTGCGGTCATGGGCGAGGGCGAGGATGTCGTTGGGGCAGATCTGCGGACGCAGCAGGTCGGCGTCGCGGGTCAGGCCGCTGTCGACCAGGTGATCGCGCAGCAGACGAAACTTGTTCATGGGAAAGCGGTGATCCGCGGGAAACTCGGGGCTGTAGTCTTCGTGGTAGATCAACGGCAAGGGCATGGCTTGTTTCGCGCAGAACCAGGGAAAGAATGAACGATCCTACCAGCGATGTAGACTCAACGGCATGGAAATGGAGGGGACGATGGAGCCGATACTGGAGCTGCAAAGCGCGCGTTTGTTGATGCGTCAGTGGCAGGACGAGGATTTGCCGGCATTCGCCGCGATGTGCGCAGATCCACAGGTGATGCGCTACTTTCCAGCGCCGTTGACCCGGCTCGAAAGTGCCGCGCTGATCGGCCGCGTGCGCGGGCATTTTGCCGAGCATGGCTTTGGCCTGTGGGCGCTGGAGCGCAAGGACACGGGCGAGTTCATCGGTTTCACCGGGTTGGGCGTGGTCGGCTTCGATGCGCCGTTTACCCCGGCGGTGGAGATCGGCTGGCGGCTGGCCAAGGAACACTGGGGCCTGGGTTACGCCAGCGAAGCGGCGTGGACCGCACTGCGCGCGGGTTTCGACCAATTGAAACTGGAGGAAATCGTCTCGTTTACCGCCGGGCAGAATGCGCAGTCGGAGAAGGTCATGCAGGCGATCGGCATGCATCACGATCCGCAGGATGATTTCGATCACCCCAAGCTTGCGCTCGATCACCCGTTGCGCCGCCATGTCCTGTATCGCATCAGCCGCGAACAATGGCTGCAAACCTTGCATGAATAAGCCGACACGGACGTTTACAATGGCCGCCATCGTATTTGGCCCGTGCCAGAACCTGAATCGTCCGCCGCAGCCAAGACTGCGCGGCCATTGCTTTGTGTGAGGAGAGTCTGAATGAGCCAAGTGCTGGAAGATCTGGTCGATCTGCTGACCCTGGAACCGATCGAAGAAAACCTGTTCCGTGGTCGCAGCCAGGATCTGGGGTTCCGCCAGTTGTTCGGCGGTCAGGTGCTCGGCCAGTCGCTGTCGGCGGCCAGTCAGACGGTGGAAGAGGCGCGTCATGTGCACTCGCTGCACGGTTATTTCCTGCGCCCGGGCGATGCCAAGTTGCCGGTGGTCTATTCGGTTGATCGCGTGCGTGATGGCGGCAGCTTCAGCACTCGCCGTGTGACGGCGATCCAGAAGGGCCACCCGATCTTCACGTGCAGCGCTTCGTTCCAGTACGACGAAAAAGGCTTCGAGCATCAGGGCCAGATGCCGGCGGTGGTCGGCCCGGAAAACCTGCCCTCGGAGCTGGAACTGATCCAGCAGCGTGCGCACCTGATTCCCGAGCACATGCGTGAAAAACTGCTGTGCCCGAAACCGATCGAAGTACGCCCGGTCACCGAAAAGGATCCGTACAACCCGCAACCGGCCGATCCGATCAAATATGTGTGGTTCCGCGCCGACGGCGCCCTGGCCGACATTCCTGCGCTGCACAAATACCTGCTGGCCTACGCCTCGGACTTCGGCCTGCTGACCACGTCGATGCTGCCCCACGGCAAGTCGGTCTGGCAGAAAGACATGCAGGTCGCCAGCCTCGATCACGCGCTGTGGTTCCACAACGACCTGCGCGCCGATGACTGGTTGCTCTACGCGATGGACAGTCCGTGGGCCGGCAACTCCCGTGGTTTTTCCCGTGGCAGCGTGTTCAACCGCGCCGGGCAACTGGTCGCTTCGGTGACTCAGGAAGGTCTGATCCGCCATCGCAAGGACTGGGCATGAGCCTGACCGAGGTTCGTCATTGGGTGTTCGACATGGACGGCACGCTGACCGTCGCCGTGCATGATTTCGCGGCGATTCGCGTGGCGCTGGCGATTCCGCCAGAGGACGACATCCTCACCCATCTCGCTGCATTGCCAGCGGATGAAGCAGCGGCCAAGCATGCCTGGTTGCTCGAGCATGAGCGCGATCTGGCGCTGGGCTCGACCCCGGCCACCGGCGCGGTTGAGCTGGTGCGCGACCTGCATGCGCGCGGCTATCGCCTCGGCATTCTCACGCGTAATGCGCGGGAGCTGGCGCACGTGACGCTGGAGGCGATCGGCCTGGCCGACTGCTTTGCGGTCGAGGATGTGCTGGGTCGCGACGAAGCACCGCCAAAGCCGCATCCGGGCGGTTTGCTGAAACTGGCCGAAGCCTGGCAAGTGCCGGCTAGTGACATGGTGATGGTCGGCGATTACCGCTTTGATCTCGATTGCGGCCGAGCAGCGGGGGCGCGGACGGTGTTGGTGAATCTGCCGGATAACCCGTGGCCGGAGTTGACGGATTGGCATGCGAAGGATTGTGTCGAGTTGCGGCGGATGCTGTTTGCCTGACATCTTCGTCGCCTGAGCCGGCCCCTTCGCGAGCAAGCTCGCTCCCACATTGGATCTTCAGTGCACACATATTTTGTGCATGTCATAGAGCTATGTGGGAGCGAGCTTGCTCGCGAAGGGGCCGGTGGATTCATTAGAAAACTCACTGATCAAACAACGCCTTTTGCCCCTCCGCAGAAGTCAGCATGCCATCCCCGTCATGCCCGACCCCAGGCACCTCCACCAGCCGCTGATTAACCCCCTCAGGATGGCGACGCAGCAAATAACCGAAATACAGCTTCCCGCGCATCAACCGGTAAGCCCCTTGCGCCTCGGCCGCGCAGCTCTTGTCCAGCGCTGGATGTTCCGGGTCGACGTCCTGCTGCCCGAGCAGATAAATCACCTCGCGTTTGACGTAAGCGCTCTCGATCTGCAACGGCGTTTGCCCGCCGGCATACACCGGCATGTCCGCCAGACCGTACTTCCAGCGATTGAAGCCAGGACATTGCGCGTGATCGAACGCCACTGGCCGTTGCTCGTTGAAGTACGCATAAGAAGAGGGATTGGCCACCACGTAGCGCAAGCGAATACCGTTGGCCTTTAGCGCCGGCTGATCCTTGGCCAGCAGGGCGTAACGCTGCACCACCTGACCACCGCCGGAGTGGCCGAAAATCACGATCTGCTTCACGTCCGGAAACTGTTTGCGATCGCTGACCCGCGCGACGATTTCATCCAGCGCCGCGTAGGAGCTCAGCGGATTTGGCCCGGTGGACAAGCCGCCGCCCATCCACTCGTTGCCCTGCCAGCGCAGCACCGTCGGCGGCAAGGAATACAGGGTGACGTCACTTTCATTGAGAAACTGCGGAGCGATCACCAGCGTGTGCGCGGTCTGCCCGGCGAGTTCGGCGGCGCTTTCCGCGCTTTTGCGATAGGTCTCGGCGTTGCGCAGGCGACCGTGAATGACGATCAGCACCCGCTCGATCTTCTCCGGTGCCGGGCCGATGCCCACCGCCATTTCCCCGGCCTTGAGTTGCAGGCGACCGGGGCTGATCGCATCGACGCCGGCCGCTTGCGCGGTGCCGGCGATGAACAGTAACGCCACAAGCCATTTATGCATTTACAGGGTTTTCGCCGCGAAGGTGTCGCACTGGCTTACCTGGCCTTGCGCGAATCCGGTTTTGAACCAGCGCACCCTTTGCGCTGACGTACCGTGGGTGAACGAGTCCGGCACCACACGGCCCTGACCTTGTTGCTGCAAGCGATCATCGCCGATGGCGTTGGCGGCGTTCAAGGCTTCTTCGATGTCGCCCGGTTCCAGCCAGTTCAGGCGTTTCTGCGCGTTATACGCCCAGACGCCGGCGAGACAGTCGGCCTGCAATTCCTGACGAACCAGCAAGCCGCCGTCGCCCTCCATCTGCCGGCCTTGCTGACGCGCCGCCTGCATCTTCGCCGAGACGCCCAGCAGCGTCTGCACATGGTGGCCGACTTCGTGCGCAATCACGTAAGCCTGAGCGAAATCGCCGGCGGCTTTGAAGCGCTGCGACATTTCCTGAAAGAAGGCCATGTCCAGATAGACCTTCTGGTCGGCCGGGCAGTAGAACGGGCCGGTGGCAGAAGTGGCCATGCCGCACGCGGAGTTCACTCGATTGCTGAACAGCACCAATGTCGGGTCTTTGTATTGGCGTCCGGCCTGCTGGAAGATCGGACCCCAAGTGTCTTCGGTGTCGCCGAGAATCGAGCGGACGAATTCGGCCTGTTCATCATTGGCCGGTGGCGCCTGACGGGTTTGCGAGGAGGGCGCCGGTTGGTCCATCTGCCCGGTCAACTGGCCGAGGATCTGCATCGGGTCCTGGCCGGTGAGCCAGCCGATGCCGACAATCAGCACGATGGCGGTCAGGCTCAGGCCCTTGCCGCCACCGAAGCGCATGCCGCCGCCACCGCCGGCATCATCACCCCGGGCGTCGACGACGTTGTCACTGCGTCGGCCTTTTTTCCATAGCATGTGGGAATCCTCTTTTATTGCCGGTGATGAATCTGCTGGTGATGAGTGTTGCCGCTGTGTGAGTGTGGCGCCAGTCCGGTCGTCCGTCCATGCACACGCGCCCACATGGTGCGGGCCTGGTATTGACGGTCGAGCGGGCCGTGAATTCAATCCCGAGTGGAATTTCTTCCGTCGAATTCATGAACCCGCTGTTTCGACGGCAGTCTGTGATGTTGCACACTGGCCGGGCGCCGAAGTGGCGGGAATCTTGCGTCACGGTTTTGCCTGGCGGCGGTTTCCCGGCGAAGAAGAGTGCAACCTGTGCGGTTGCTGAAAGCTCAGCCGACTATGATTGCCACAACGATTGCCGCCAGCGCGAACGCTCGCCCGGATTTTTTTTCAGAGATTGCCAATGACCGTCAGCACCCCGCTCTCCGGTGTCAACCAGCCCTTCAAGGGGATTCTGCTGATTGTCGTGGCGACGTTCCTGTTTTCCAGCCACGACGCGTTGTCGAAATACCTCTCCGGTTTTTATCCGATCGTGATGGTGGTGTGGGCGCGCTATGTGGTGCACACCTTGTTGATGGCGGGGATTTTCCTGCCGCAGTCCGGCTTGCGTGTGCTGCGCACGAAAAAACCGTTATGGCAGCTCGCCCGTGCCCTGTGCCTGCTCGGCACCAGCCTGTTTTTCACCACGGCGCTGCTGTACATCCCGCTGGCCGAAGCCACGGCGGTCAACTTTCTCGCGCCGGTATTGGTGACGGCGTTATCGGTGCCGTTGCTCAAGGAACGCGTGACGCGCGGGCAGTGGATTGCGGTGATCTGCGGCTTCATCGGCGTGTTGATCATCGTCCACCCGGGCGGCGAACTGTTCACCCCGGCGATCCTGCTGCCGTTCTGTTCGGCGCTGTTCTTCTGCTTCTACCAACTGCTGACGCGCAAGCTCGCCGAAGTGGACAGCCCGACCACCAGCAACTTCTTTGCCGGGCTGTGCAATACCCTGGTGATGAGCGCGCTGGTGCCGTTCTTCTGGCAGGTGCCGACGTGGACTCACGCCGCGCTGATGCTGGCGCTGGGCAGCTGCGGGATGACGGCGCATCTGTTCCTGACCCAGGCCTTCCGTCACGCCGCACCAGCCTTGCTGGCGCCGTTCGGCTATTGCCAGATCGTCTTTGCCGGATTGTTGGGCTGGCTGCTGTTCAATCACACCCCGAGCGGGTTGACGGTGATTGGTATTGCGGTGATCTGTTGCAGCGGATTGGCGGCAGCGTGGCAGCAGAGCCGGCGCTGAGGAGGAGCAAAGATCCCTTGTAGGAGCTGACGAGTGAAACGAGGCTGCGATCTTTTGATCTTGAACAGCAAGATCAAAAGATCGCAGCGTTCCGCAGCTCCTACAGGGGCAATTCAGCGGGTTATTCGACGGTCGGAATCTTGCGCGGTGCCATGAAGTACATCCACGTCAGTGCCAGGAAGTACATCGCCGGGATCAGCGTGAACAGCACTGTGTAGTTGTTGTTGGTGACGGTGAGGATGTGGCCCACGATCTGGGTCATGAACATCCCGCCGATCGCCGCGCACATGCCGCCGAAGCCGAACACCGTGCTCATCATGTGCTTGGGCGTGTAGTCCATCACCAGGCTCCAGATGTTCGCCGTCCAGGCCTGATGCGCGCCGATCGCCAGCGAGATCGCCGCCACCGCCACCCACAGATTCGCCGAGCCGGCGGCCATGACCACGCCGATGATGCAGCAGGCAAACAGCAACATCGACAGCAGCCGCGCCTTGATCGAGTTCATGCCGCGACCGATCAGGAACGAGGACAGAATCCCGCCGCCGACACTGCCGAAGTCAGCCGTGACGTAAATGATGATCAGCGGAATACCCATCTGCGTCACGTTGATGCCGAGGTTGTATTGCTGATTGAGAAACGGCGGCAGCCAGTACAGATAGAACCAGAACACCGGCGCGGTCAGCGAGTAGGCGAGGGCGAAGGCCCAGGTGCCGCGCATGCGCAGGATCTTGCTGAACGGCACGCGGGCCTGTTCCGGTTCGACTTGCTGCTGGATGTAATCAAGCTCCGACTGTTTCACCGTCGGATGGTCTTCCGGATTGAAATACTTCAAGCCCCAGAACAACAGCCAGATGCCGCCCAGTGCTGCCATGCACAGGAACGCCGCTTGCCAGCCCCACACATGCAGGACCAGTGGCAGCAGCATCGGCGTGAACATCGCGCCGACGTTGGTGCCGGCGTTGAAAATGCCGGTTGCGACTGCACGCTCACCGGCTGGGAACCACAGGCGCGTGGTTTTCACACAGGCCGGATAGTTGGCCGCTTCCGTGAGGCCGAGGATGAAGCGGCAGACCATGAAGCCGACTGCCGAGGTCGCCAGGCCATGGGCGCCGGTGGCCAGGCTCCAGAGCAGTACGGCGCAGAAGAACACGCGCTTGACGCCGACCCGGTCGATCAGGCGTCCCTGCAGGACAAACCCGATCGCGTAGCCGACCTGAAACCAGAAGTTGATGTTGGCGTAATCCATCGCCGTCCAGCTCATTTCCTTGGCGAGGATCGGCTGCATGACGCCGAGAGCGGCGCGGTCGATGTAATTGAGGGTGGTGGCGAAAAACACCAGCGCCAGCATGCCCCAGCGGGTCTTGCCGACAGCCATGGCGCCGCGGATCTTGTCGCCTATGCCACCCGTGGCAGTGCTCATGGCCGGAGCCATGCGGGAAGTCTGTGAAGGAGTCATGTGTTCCACCCGTTTTTGGATTTGTTATTTGGTGTTCTTTTCTGTCGAACACCTTGCCCGGTGGTTAGTGGCCGGACTCGATGTGCAACCGATGTTGGGCAGTGAACAAAAAATCGTCAATTCGCCAAATCGCCTTAGTGTTCGATAATCGCACGCAAAACTAACCGGGTAGTACACTTTAAATTGCTGCGCGCAGGGATGCAGCCAATAATTTCCCTCACTATAAAAACCCATTCCCTTGTAGGAGCTGCCGAAGGCTGCGATCTTTTGATCTTGATTGGAACGCAACAGCAGAGATCGCAGCCTTCGGCAGCTCCTACAGTAAAGATAAAGCGGCGCAGTCCGGGAGTTGAAACATGCAGCGTTCCATTGCCACCGTTTCCTTGAGCGGCACCCTGCCGGAAAAACTCGAAGCCATTGCCGCCGCCGGGTTCGACGGCGTGGAGATTTTCGAAAACGACCTCCTGTACTACGACGGCAGCCCCCGGGAAATTAAACAGATGTGCGCCGATCTGGGGATCGCCATCACCCTGTTTCAGCCGTTCCGTGACTTCGAAGGCTGCCGCCGCGATCGCCTGGCGCGCAACCTCGAGCGTGCCGAGCGCAAGTTCGATCTGATGCAGGAACTTGGCACCGACCTGGTGCTGGTCTGCAGCAACGCGTCGCCGGACAGTGTCGGCGATCAGCAAATCCTCGTCGATGATTTGCGCCTGCTGGCCGAACGCGCCGGCGCCCGTGGCTTGCGCATCGGTTACGAAGCGCTGGCGTGGGGCCGTCACGTCAATACTTATCAACAGGTCTGGGACATCGTTCGTCAGGCTGATCACCCCAACCTTGGCGTGCTGCTCGACAGCTTTCACACCCTGTCGCTGAAGGGCGATCCCAGCGCGATCGCCGACATTCCCGGCGAGAAGATCTTCTTCGTGCAAATGGCCGACGCGCCGATCCTGGCCATGGACGTGCTGGAGTGGAGCCGGCATTTCCGCTGTTTCCCGGGGCAGGGCGAATTCGATCTGCCGGGTTTCCTCGCGCCGATCATCAAGAGTGGTTATACCGGGCCGTTGTCGCTGGAAATCTTCAACGACGGCTTCCGCGCCGCGCCCCCGCGAGCCAACGCCGCCGACGGCTTGCGCTCGCTGCTGTATCTGGAAGAGAAGACCCGTCAGCGTCTCGAGCAGGAAGCGCCGCCGGTGGCCAACCGTGAAATTCTTTTCGAAACGCCGCCGGCCAGCGAATACAACGGCGTTGAATTTCTCGAGTTTGCCGTCGACGAAGCGCTGGGCGCGAAGCTCAGTCACTGGCTGCAACGCCTCGGTTTTGCCAAGGCCGGGCAGCATCGCTCCAAGAGCGTCAGCCTGCTGCGTCAGGGCGATATCAACCTGATCCTCAACTCCGAGCCGTATTCGTTCGCCCACAGCTTTTTCGAAGCTCACGGCCCGTCGCTGTGCGCTACGGCGGTGCGGGTCAAGGACAGCGCCAGTGCGCTGGCCCGCGCGGTCGCTTACAAGGGGCAGCCCTATCGCGGCCTGGTCGGGCCGAATGAACTGGAGCTGGCGGCGGTGCGCGCACCGGACGGCAGCCTGATTTATCTGGTCGATGCGGACGCCGACGTGTACGGCACCGATTTCAATCTGTTGCCCGACGCGCAGACCGGCGGCGGCCTCAAGCGTATCGATCACATGGCCATGGCGCTGCCGGCCGACAGCCTCGACAGTTGGGTGCTGTTCTACAAAAGCCTGCTGGATTTCGAAGCCGACGATGAGGTGGTCTTGCCCGATCCGTACGGTCTGGTGAAGAGCCGCGCACTGCGCAGCCGCGACAGCTCGATCCGGCTGCCGCTGAACATTTCCGAGAACCGCAACACTGCCATTTCGCATGCGCTGTCGAGTTATCGCGGCTCCGGTGTGCACCACATCGCCTTCGATTGTGACGACATCTTCGCCCAGGTCAGTCGCGCCAAAGAGGCCGGCGTGCCGCTGCTGGACATCCCGCTCAATTACTACGACGACCTTGCGGCGCGTTTCGATTTCGACGATGAGTTTCTCAGCGAGCTGGCCTATTACAACGTGCTCTACGACCGTGACGCCCAGGGCGGCGAGTTGTTTCACGTCTACACCGAGCCGTTCGAGGGCCGTTTCTTCTTCGAGATCATCCAGCGCAAGAATGGCTATGCCGGCTACGGCGCGGCCAACGTTGCGGTGCGGCTGGCGGCGATGGCCAAATCCCGCAGCGGTGCGGTGCGCCAGGCGAAGTTGTAGGGAATTCGTAAACGCGGGATTAAACACCGGCTGCGCGGCTTCCTTCACTGTCCCGCGCGGCCCATAATCGCCAGCTTGTGCAGTGATGGCCGTGAGCCCGCGATGACCATGAATTCAGAACTTTCCGCCGCTGCTGTCGAGTCCGACGCAGTGCCGCGCAAGAGTCGCAAGAACAACCCGGAAAAGACCCGCGAGAACATTCTCCAGGAGGCGATCGTCGAGTTCGTCCAGCAGGGCTTGTCCGGTGCCCGCGTCGACGCGATTGCCGAGCGTATCCACACCTCCAAACGCATGATCTATTACTACTTCGGCAGCAAGGAGCAGTTGTACGTCGAGGTGCTGGAGAAGCTTTACGGCGATATCCGCAGCACGGAAAACCGCCTGCACCTGGACGAGCTGCCGCCTGAGCTGGCGATCCGCCGACTGGTGGAATTCACCTTCGATCACCATGACCACAACGTCGATTTCGTGCGCATTGTCAGCATCGAAAACATCCACAACGCCGAGTACGTAAAGCGTTCCGATGCGATCAAGGCGCTGAACAACACGATCCTCGATACCTTGGGCGGGATTCTGCAACGGGGCGCGGACGAAGGTCTGTTCCGGCGAGGCATCGATGCGCTGGACGTGCATCTGCTGATCAGTTCGTTCTGCTTCTATCGCGTGTCGAACCGCCACACGCTGGGGGAAATCTTCCAGATCGACCTGCCGGACGAAACCATCAAGCAGCGCCACCGCGAGATGATCTGCGAATCGGTGTTGCGCTACCTGAAGGCCTGACTCGATCTCCCCTGTGGGAGCGAGCCTGCTCGCGAAAGCGGTGCGTCAGTCGCCCTGTTCGTTGACTGAATCGACGCCTTCGCGAGCAGGCTCGCTCCCACAGGGGCCGCTTTGAAATTCAGCCATTCATGCTTTGAAAATGCTCGAGCATGCGCTGCGCATCCGGCACCACGCCGCTGAACAGTTCAAACGCCTTCACCGCCTGAAACACCGCCATGTTGCCGCCATCCAGGGTGCGGCAACCCAAGGCGCGGGCGTCGCGCAGCAGCTCGGTTTCCAGCGGGAAATACACAATCTCCGCGACCCACATTTCCCTGCGCAGCAACCCGGCCGGCACCGGTGAACCCGGCAGCTTGGCCATGCCCATCGGCGTGGTGTTGACCAGACCATCGGCCTGCGCCAGCGCCCTGGGCAAATCCGCTCCGGCCTGTGCGCGACTGGGGCCGAAATGTTGATTCAGATTGTTTGCCAGGCTCTCGGCACGCTCGCGGTCGACATCAAAAATCGTCAATTGCCGTACGCCTTCGCTGAGCAGTGCGTGGGCCACCGCCGCGCCAGCGCCACCGGCGCCCATCTGGACGACGCGTTCACGGACAGCGTCAGTCAGACCCCGGCGAAAACCCTCGGCGAAACCGAGGCAATCGGTGTTGTGGCCGACACGCTTGCCGTCCTTCAGCACCACGGTGTTCACCGCGCCGATGCCACGGGCTTCCGGCGACAACTCATCGAGCAGCGGGATGACCGCCTGTTTGCACGGGAAAGTGATGTTCAGTCCGGTGTAATTCATCCGCTCCGCCGCTTGCAGCAAGTCGGGCAGAGCCGTGCTGTCGAGGTGCAATTGATCGAGGTCGATGAGTTGGTACAGATAACGCAGGCCCTGCGCATCACCTTCGTGCTCGTGCAGTGCCGGCGTGCGTGAAGCCTGAATCCCGGCGCCGATCAGCCCGGCGAGTATCACCTTGGAACGCGACATGGTTCTTACCTCTGCAACCGCTGGCTGAAATGCTCCAGCGCCAGGCGATAGCCATGGCTGCCGAACCCGCACATCACCGCCGTGGCAATGCCGGAAACAAATGAATGATGACGAAACGGCTCACGGGCGTGGACGTTGGACAGGTGCACTTCAATCACTGGCAGCTCGCTGGCGACCAAGGCATCGCGAATCGCCACGGACGTGTGCGTCCACGCCGCCGGATTGATCACGATCCCGGCACAACGACCACGCGCGGCGTGAATCCAGTCGAGCAGCTCGCCTTCATGATTGGTCTGGCGAAATTCCACGGTCAGACCGAACTCGTCAGCCGCGCGACCACACAACGCGGAAATATCCGCCAGGGTTTCATGACCATAAGTCGCCGGCTCGCGGGTGCCGAGCAGGTTCAGGTTCGGGCCGTTAAGCACCAGAACGATAGGGGGCATGGGGGGTAACTCCACTTTTTGTTTTTGGCATCGGCCGAGAGGTTCCGGCCTGTGGAGATAAAATGTACTAGATGGTTACATCGGTCAATTGAACAGAAATGACCGAGGCGTTTTGTGTTCGGTGATCGCACGGATCAAAAGATTCCCACAAAAAAGCCGTCAATCACGACGGCTTTTCCGTATCAGCTACCCGCAATCAACGCCGGGTCAGCAGCACACCGGATTCCATGTGATGGGTCCACGGGAACTGGTCAAACATCGCGCACTTGGTAATGCGGTGGGTGTCATGCAACTGGGCGATGTTGGCCGCCAGGGTGTCCGGGTTGCAGGAAATGTAGAGGATATTGTCGAAGCGCCGGGTCAGTTCGCAGGTGTCCGGATCCATGCCGGCGCGCGGTGGGTCGACGAAGACGCTGCCGAATTCGTAGCTCTTCAGATCGATGCCGTGCAGGCGACGGAACGGGCGCACTTCGTTGAGCGCTTCGGTCAGCTCCTCGGCGGACAAACGCACCAGCGTGACGTTATCCACAGCGTTTTCGCTGAGATTGCTCAGGGCCGCGTTGACCGAAGTCTTGCTGATCTCGGTGGCGAGCACTTTGCGCACGCGAGTCGCCAGCGGCAGGGTGAAGTTACCGTTGCCGCAGTACAGCTCGAGCAGATCGTCGCTGCGATCGCCCAAGGCTTCGTATGCCCAATTGAGCATCTTCTGGTTCACCGTGCCGTTGGGCTGGGTGAACGCGCCTTCGGGCTGGCGATAGCTGAAGGTGCGGCCGCCGACTTCGAGTTTCTCGACGACATAGTCCTGACCGAGCACTTCGCGCTTGCCTTTGGAGCGGCCGATGATGCTCACGCCCAGATCCGCCGACAACTGAGTGGCTGCCGCATGCCAGTGCTCGTCCAGCGGACGGTGATAGCACAGGGTGATCATCGCGTCGCCGGCCAGTGTGGTCAGGAATTCGACCTGGAACAGCTTGTGGCTCAGCGCCGAACTGGCTTGCCACGCCGCTTTCAATTGCGGCATCAACTGGTTGATGCGCAGGCTGGCAATCGGGAATTCTTCGATGAGTATCGGCGTGCGCTTGTCGTCCTGAGAGAACATCGCGTAATGCCGCTCGCCGCCCTCGCGCCACAGGCGGAATTCGGCGCGCAGGCGGAAGTTCTGCAGCGGCGAATCAAAGACCGACGGCTCGGGTGCATCGAACGGCGCCAGCAGATCACGCAAGCGCGTGACCTTGGCTTCGAGTTGTTCGGCGTAGGCTTGAGAATCGAAAGTCATGCGTTGAACCAACCCAGCTTGATCACAAACAGAATCGACAGAATCACCAGTGCCGGGTTCAGCTCACGGGCACGGCCGGACAGCAGCTTGATGGCGGTCCAGGCGATGAAGCCGAAGGCGATGCCGTTGGCGATCGAATAGGTGAACGGCATGGCCAGTGCGGTGACCACAACCGGCGCCGCCACGGTGATGTCGTCCCAGTCTATTTCCGCAAGGCCCGAAGTCATCAGCACCGCGACGAACAGCAGCGCTGGCGCGGTGGCGAATGCCGGAACGCTGGCCGCCAAGGGCGAGAAGAACAGCGCCAGCAGGAACAGGATTGCCACGACGATGGCGGTCAGGCCCGTGCGGCCACCGGCACTGACGCCGGCTGCGGATTCGATGTAACTGGTGGTGGTCGACGTGCCCAGCAGCGAGCCGGCCATGGCCGCCGTACTGTCGGCGATCAGCGCACGGCCCATTTTCGGCATGTGGCCGTCCTTGCCCATCAGGCCGGCGCGCTTGGCGACGCCGATCAGGGTCCCGGAGTTGTCGAACAGGTCGACGAACAGGAAGGCGAAAATCACGCTGACCAGACCGATGTCCAGTGCGCCTTTGATGTCCAGTTGCAGGAAGGTCGGCGCCAGCGACGGCGGCATCGACATGATGCCGCCGAACTCGGTGACGTTCAGTACGATCGAGGCGATGGTTACGGCGAGAATGCCGATCAGCACTGCGCCGCGCACTTTCAGTGCTTCGAGGGCGACGATCACGGCGAAGCCGACGGTGGCCAGAATCGGTGCCGGTTTGGTCAGATCGCCGAGGCCGACCATGGTCGCCGGGTTGCTGACCACGATACCGGCGTTGTGCAGGGCGATCAGCGCCAGGAACAGGCCGATACCGGCGGCAATCGCCGAGCGCAGTGGCAGCGGAATGGCGTTGATGATCCATTCGCGGATGCGGAAGATCGACAGCAGGAAAAACAGCACGGCGGAAATGAACACCGCACCCAGCGCCACCTGCCAGGTGTGGCCCATGTGCAGCACCACGGTGTAGGTAAAGAAGGCGTTCAGGCCCATGCCCGGAGCGAGGGCGATCGGGTAGTTGGCGATCAGGCCCATCACGGTCGAGCCGATGGCGGCCGCCAGACAGGTGGCGACGAAGATCGCGCCCTTGTCCATGCCGGTCTCGCCGAGGATGCTCGGGTTGACGAACAGAATGTAAGCCATGGCCAGGAAAGTCGTGACGCCCGCAAGAATTTCGGTGCGCACGTTGGTGTTGTGTGCCTTGAGTTGAAACAGCCTTTCCAGCATGTCTGCTCCCCGTGGCGCGCGTGGCGCCGTGAATGTATCGACCTCAACAGCAAAGCACAGACCGTCGCAAGCGCCTGGGAAATTGTCGTGGGCCGGAAAAAGCCGCGCATCATACCAGCCGCGTGAGGAATTTGGCGGATGTTGGTGTCGATCGTCGGCGAAGTTTTGCGCAGCCGACAACTGCGCCATACTGCGCGCTGATTTTTTGGAGTGGGCAGGCATGCGCAACGGCGGGATCAGGATTTTCGGATGGATTGCAGCACTGCTGCTGACAGCTCCGGCGTTCGCGGCATCGGCGCCGCCGTTGACCGAGGTGAAGGTGATCAAAGTGCAGTCATCGTCCTGCGGCCTGGAAGATATTGCCGATAACCAGCCGCAAACCCAATGCAATCACAGCGGGCCGAATATCAAGGTCTATGTGCTGGAAGTCGGCTATGGCCAGAACCAGCCGCACGTGACGCTGGATGGCTTCGAGGTCAACGGCACCCGAGGTCCGGTGTGCGCCTTCGATAATGGCAATCTCACTGAATGCACCCCTGGCAGCAAAACCGTCGGTTCTCTTTATACCTTCGATCTGGCCGGCAAACAGCAAGGCACCTTCAACTTCAGCAACACCTCGATCAACGCTCCGCGCAATACGCTTTCGACTCAGCTTTACATCAAGTAACGGCTGTCTGCGAACAGGCTGGGACAAAGCTGACTACGCTTGACTGACTATCCAGCGGAAAGCGCCCATGACTTCCAGAGCCCTGATTGCCCTCGCCGAGGGCATCGACGATTTGCAAAGCGTGACCCTGATTGACGTGCTGCGCCGCGCCGGCATCGAAGTGGTCGCCGCCAGCATCGAAGGTCGGCGCATGCTGACCTGTGCGCGCGGCACCCGGCTGACAGCCGACGGCATGCTCGTCGATGTACTGGCACAGACTTTTGACCTCATTGCCCTGCCGGGCGGTGTCGTCGGTTCGCAGCATCTGGCGGCGCATCAGCCCTTGCAGCAGTTGCTCAAGGACCAGGCCAGCGCCGGCCGCCTGTTCGCCGCCATCGGCGAAGCCCCAGCCACCGCCCTCCAGGCATCAGGCGTGCTGCGCCAGCGCCGCATGACCTGCCTGCCCGGCGCCAGCCATCAGTTGTCCGGCTGTACGTTTGTTGATCAACCGGTGGTGGTCGACGGCAACTGCATCACCGCCCAAGGCTCGGGCGCGGCGCTGGAATTTGCCCTGACCCTGGTCGAGCAGCTTGGTGGCAAGGCGTTGCGGGCGAGGGTGGCGGGGGAGTTGATGGCCTGACGGGTCAGCCGTGGGCTGCGAGGGGTTCTATCATTGGTTGCTCACGGTGCTCCGCTTGCCAAAGATCGTAGTCGGTTTGGACGCCTAGCCAAACGCGCGCCTTGCCGATCCCTGCACGCTCAAGTCGTACTGCCAGATCCGGGCTGATTGGCGCGTGTCCGTGCAGTACGCGCGAAAGATGCGGGCGTGCAAAGCCAAGGTGCCGGGCCAATTCGCTCACGCTGATACCAAGCTCGGGCAAGACATCCAGCAGCAGGGTTTCACCGGGGTGTGGCGGGTTGTGCATGGGCATGAGCCTGCCTCCTGTCAGTGGTAGTCCAGATAATCGACCAATTCGATATCCGAACCGACAAAACGAAAGATCACTCGCCAGTTGCCTGAAACGCTGAGCGACCAGTATTCACTCAGCTCGCCTTTCAACGGATGCAGGCGCCAGCCCGGCAAGTCCAGATCGCCGGGAAGTGTCGCTCGATCCATGAACTGCAACATGCGCGACAGCCGTTTTGCATGGTCGGCACGAATTCCACGAGTCGTACCTGTTTCATAGAAGCCACGAAGGCCTTTGTGCTGAAAGGATTTGATCATGGCGGCGAGTGTAAGGCGATACATTACACTCAGTGCGGTAACTATGTACCGCACGTTGTCGCTTGATATGTGCTGAGCAGGTGAGTTTTTTCCAAAAACTCAGACCTTCTCTTCCACCGGCACATGCATCCGGTCCCGATTCGCCAACGTCGGAAACAGTTTGATCCACGTCCCCGTCACCACCAGCGTGCCGATCCCGCCCATGACCACCGCCGGCACGGTGCCGAACCAGTGGGCGGTGAGGCCGGATTCGAATTCGCCCAACTGGTTCGAAGCGCCGATGAACAGGCCGTTCACCGCGCTGACCCGGCCGCGCATTTCGTCGGGAGTTTCCAGCTGTACGAACGAGGCACGGATGACCATGCTGATCATGTCCGCTGCGCCGAGCACCACCAGCACCGCCAGCGAGAACCAGAACGAGGTCGACAAACCAAACGCGATAGTGGCGACGCCGAAGATGCCGACGGCGGTGAACATCACCCGGCCGACATTGCGTTCTACGGCAAATCGCGCGAGAAACAGTGACATCAGCAACGCACCCACCGCCGGCGCCGAGCGCAACAGGCCAAGACCCCACGGGCCGGTCAGCAGAATGTCCTTGGCGAACACCGGCAGCAACGCCGTGGCGCCGCCGAGCAACACGGCGAACAGGTCCAGCGAGATCGCGCCGAGGATGTCCGGGCGGCTGCGGATAAAGCGAATCCCCGCCAGCAGCGAGTCCAGCGTTGCTTTGCCTTTATTCAATGGCGTCTGGCGTGCCGGCAGGTTGAGCATGAGCGAACAGGCGATCACGTACAGCAGCACGGTCGGGCCGTAGACCCAGACGCTGCCGAATGCATAGAGCAAACCGCCGAGGGCCGGGGCGACGATAGTGGCCGACTGCTGCGCCGATTGCGCGGCGGCAACTGCGCGGGGGAAAAGCGCACTGGGGACGATGCTGGGCAGCAGCGCCTGAGTCGTCGGCATCTCGAACGAACGGGCGGCGCCTAGGAGAAAGGCGAGGATGAAAATCATCTCGCGGGTGACGTGATCGGTGGCGCTGCCGATGGCCAGCGCCAAGGCAATCAACGCCTGCAACGACTGGCAAAGCGCGGCGACCTTGCGCCGATCGTAGCGATCAGCGACGTGCCCGGTGTGCAGCATGAACAGCACCCGCGGGGCGAATTCGACCAGACCGACCAGGCCCAGATCCAGCACGTTGCCGGTCAATTGATACAGGTTCCAGCCAATTGCCACGGTGAGCATCTGGAACCCGCTGGCGGTGAAAATCCGCGCCAGCCAGAAAGCCATGAACGGACGATGGTGACGTAACAGCAGGGGCTCTTGTGTGGGCATCTGAAGGCAGGTCTTGGACGAGTGAACGGCGAGATTATCACCAGTCTGTAACAGGAAGTTGCTAGGAGAAACAATTCAGTTAGCCAGACATCGATCTTTCATGCTGACAATCAGCCCTGTGGTGAGGGGATTTATCCCCGTTGGGTCGCGCAGCGGCCCCAAAAGCTCGAAACGACGACTGCTGCGCAGCCGGACGGGGATAAATCCCCTCGCCACAGGGGAGTGAGGCAACTTGTCACGCGGCAAACCACCACGCAGTTCATTGGCAAAAATGGGACTACTCTTTCAACGTTGCTTGATCCAGATCAAGACCCCGACCGGAACTGATCTGGCGGCCATTTGGCCAGACTCCCTGCGTTGCGATGGTTGCAAAAAAAGAACGAATCCGAATTCGCCGCACTCCATATCCGTGGGGGCAGTGGTGCAGGCCTCCGGGCCAGCTACCCGTATTACCTGACAGAGGAAGCCATATGTTCGGTTTAGAGGCTCTCGATCTCGCCCGAATTCAGTTCGCGTTCACCATCTCGTTCCACATTCTGTTCCCGGCCATCACCATCGGCCTGGCGAGTTACCTGGCGGTGCTCGAAGGTTTGTGGCTGAAGACCCGCAACGACACCTACCGCGATCTCTACCATTTCTGGTCGAAGATTTTTGCCGTCAACTTCGGCATGGGCGTGGTTTCCGGGCTGGTCATGGCTTATCAGTTCGGCACCAACTGGAGTCGTTTCTCCGACTTCGCCGGTGCCGTCACCGGGCCGTTGCTGACCTATGAAGTGCTCACGGCGTTCTTTCTTGAGGCCGGTTTCCTTGGGGTGATGCTGTTTGGCTGGAACAAGGTCGGGCGCGGCCTGCACTTCTTCTCGACGGTGATGGTGGCGATCGGCACGCTGATTTCGACCTTCTGGATTCTCGCCTCCAACAGTTGGATGCAGACCCCGCAAGGCTTTGAAATCGTCAACGGTCAGGTGATCCCCACCGACTGGCTGGCAATCATCTTCAACCCGTCATTCCCTTACCGGCTGATGCACATGGCCACGGCCGCGTTCGTCGCGACGGCGTTCTTCGTCGGCTCGTCGGCGGCCTGGCACCTGCTGCGCGGCAGGGACAACCCGGCGATCCGCACCATGCTGTCGATGGCCATGTGGATGGCATTGATCGTCGCGCCGATTCAAGCGGTGATCGGCGACTTCCACGGCCTCAACACGCTCAAGCACCAGCCGGCAAAAATCGCTGCGATCGAGGGTCACTGGGAAAACCATGGCGACGAAGCGACGCCGCTGATCCTGTTCGGCTGGCCGGACATGAAAGAAGAGCGCACCAAGTTCGCTGTGGAGATTCCCTACCTCGGCAGCCTGATTCTGACCCACTCGCTGGATAAACAAGTACCGGCGCTGAAGGAATTCCCACCGGAAGACCGGCCGAATTCGACCATCGTGTTCTGGTCGTTCCGGATCATGGTCGGCCTCGGTTTCCTGATGATCTTCACCGGGTTGTGGAGCCTGTGGCTGCGCAAACGCGACTCGCTGTATACCTCGCGGCCGTTCCTGCATCTGGCGTTGTGGATGGGGCCGTCCGGTCTGATCGCGATTCTCGCTGGCTGGTTCACCACGGAAATCGGCCGTCAGCCATGGGTGGTCTACGGCCTGATGCGCACTGCCGATGCTTCGTCCAACCACAGCTTCATGCAGATGAGCATCACCCTGATCATGTTCGTCGTGGTCTATTTCGCCCTGTTCGGCGCCGGTCTCGGCTACATGATGCGGCTGGTGCGCAAAGGGCCGAAGATCAGCGAAGGCAGCGAAACACCGGACGGTGGTCCAGGCAAGAAACGCACCCCGGCGCGTCCGTTGTCCGCAGCCGACGATCCGGCCGAGGGCGAGCACGAAGACAACACTCGCTTGACCAAGGAGATTTGACTCATGGGTATCGATCTTCCGCTGATCTGGGCCGTGATCATCATCTTCGGCATCATGATGTACGTGGTCATGGACGGCTTCGACCTGGGCATCGGCATTCTCTTCCCGTTCGTGCCCGGCAAGACCGATCGCGACGTGATGATGAACACCGTCGCCCCTGTGTGGGACGGCAACGAAACCTGGCTGGTACTGGGTGGCGCGGCGTTGTTCGGCGCCTTCCCGCTGGCCTATTCGGTGGTGTTGTCGGCGCTGTACCTGCCGCTGATCTTCATGCTCATGGGCCTGATCTTTCGCGGCGTGGCTTTCGAGTTCCGCTTCAAGGCCAAGGATGAAAAGCGTCACCTGTGGGACAAGGCCTTCATCGGTGGTTCGATCGCGGCGACGTTCTTTCAGGGCGTGGCGCTGGGTGCGTTCATCGATGGTCTGCCGGTGGTCAATCGCCAGTTCGCCGGTGGTTCACTGGACTGGCTGACGCCGTTCACGCTGTTCTGCGGCGCGGCGCTGGTGGTGGCCTATGCCTTGCTCGGCTGCACCTGGCTGATCATGAAAACCGAAGGCAAATTGCAGGAGCAGATGCATGATCTGGCGCGACCGCTGGCATTCGTGCTGCTGGCAGTGATTGGTGTCGTCAGCCTGTGGACGCCTCTGTCGCATCCGGAAATCGCCTCGCGCTGGTTCAGCATGCCGAATCTGTTCTGGTTCATGCCGGTGCCGATTCTGGTGCTGGTCACCTTGTACGGCCTGATCCGCGCGGTGGCACGTAACGCCAACTACACGCCGTTCCTGCTGACCCTGGTACTGATCTTCCTCGGCTACAGCGGCTTGGGCATCAGCCTGTGGCCGAACATCGTGCCGCCGTCGATCTCGATCTGGGACGCCGCCGCGCCGCCGCAAAGTCAGGGCTTCATGCTGGTCGGCACGTTGTTCATCATTCCGTTCATCCTGGGTTATACCTTCTGGAGCTACTACGTGTTCCGCGGCAAGGTCACCCACGAAGACGGTTACCATTAAGCGAAACCCTGTGGGAGCGGGCTTGCCCGCGATGGCGTCGCCAGCGGCGCCATCAATTTTGAAGAGGTTTGAAGAAAATGACCGGCAAACATTCCCTGCACGACATTGAAGAAGCCGAAAAAAAGCCGCTGTGGCAGCGGCTCGGCTGGTTGGCCCTGATCTGGGTTGGCAGTGTCGGCGTGTTGTTCATCGCCGCCAGCCTGATGCGCATGTTCATGAATGCCGCAGGTTTGACCACCCACTGAAACATCCCGTCCCGGCGCCTTCGGGTATGGATTTGCAACCCTCCTCACGGAGGGTTTTTTTACGCCGCAGTTTTATTTGCGCGCCTTGAGGATGACGAATTTCGGCGTCGCCGCCACTTGCTCGACACCACGAAACAGGCGCGCCAGTTTGCTGTGATAGCCCAGATGCCGGTTGCCGACGATGTACAGCGCACCACCAACCACCAGTGCCTCGCGCGCCTGCTGGAACATGCGCCAAGCGAGGAAATCGCCGACCACCTGCTGCTGATGGAACGGTGGGTTGCACAGCACCACGTCCAGCGACTGCGGCGCCTGCCCGGCCAGACCATCGCCAGCGCGCACGCTGACTTCGCGATCGGCCAATGCCGCGCGCCAGTTCTCGGCAGCCGATTGCACCGCCATGAACGATTCGTCGACCAGCGTGTAATGCGCATCCGGGTTCTGCAAGGCGCTGGCGATTGCCAGAACACCGTTGCCGCAACCGAGATCGGCGACTTGCGCGTGGCCAAGGTTTTTCGGCAGATGCGGCAGAAACGCGCGAGTGCCGATGTCGAGGCCTTCGCGGCAGAACACATTGGCGTGGTTAAGTAATTCGATTGCCGGCTCGTCGAGGCGGTAACGAGTCGGGTAAGGAGACGTGGCGGGCGCTTTGCTTTCAGGCGTGGCGATCAGCAGTCGGGCTTTCTTCACGGCCAGCGACGCCTGCACCGGGCCAATGTAGCGCTCCAGCAGATCGCCGGCAGCGCGCGGCAGATGCTTGACCATGGCGGCGGCGATCACTTGCGCGCCTGGAGCGAGTTGTCCTTGCAGGCGGATCAGCTGTTCTTCCAATAGCGCCAGCGTCTTGGGAACGCGGATCAGCACCCGATCAAACGGCCCGACCAAGGGCTCACTGGCCCGAATCGGACGAATCGCATCGAACGCCTGACCATTGCGCAGCAGATTCTTTTCCAGCCCGACGAAACCCAGGAACGAATCGCCGCTACTGCTCACCTCGACCTTGTCCAACAGACTGATCGCCAAGGCGCCAAAGCTGTCATTGAGCACCAGCACGCGGGTGCTGCTCGCAGGTTGTTCGCTGGCGAGATGATTGAGCAGGTATTCGTCCGCCGCATCGAAGGCTTGCAGTGGTTCATTCTGCTGTTCAGGCTGGCGGATCAGGTCGAGCTGGGCGAAAGGCGTTTCGAGCAAGGGCATGGGGCGGGGACTCAGGATATTCGGCAGATATCCCGTTGCCGGCAGATGGTGCGACGGGATCCGACCGAGTGGACTGCGATGCAAGCAGGTTGCGTCATCACTCGGAAAGGCCTGAATGGTACGTTTTTTTGCGCCTAAATACTCGCAGGATTACCGCGCGATAACGCTCAGCTGTCAGATGATGCCGGCACGAGCGGCGGCAATCACTGCGGAAATCTTGTTGCAGACGTTGAATTTTTCGATGACGTTTTGCACGTGATAGTTAACGGTGCGTTCGCTCAGGCTGAGGATTCTCGAGATATCGTGAGCGGTCTTGCCCATGGCGGACAATTTCATGATCTCCAGTTCCCGGGACGATAGCCTCGGTTTGCTGGGTTTGGCCGGTGTGGGAACGGTGCGGGCATACAGGTCACTGAAGTGACGGTTGGCAAAAAACAGATAACCGTAATGCTCATACAGTTCGAGCGGGCTGATCGGGCAGTGGGTGCGCGCCAGGCTGATGATGCTGCACAAACCGCTGGTGTCGTCATGAAAGGCCTGCGACCAGCCATGCTGCAGTCCATTTTGCTTTAACGCCTGCCACAGCTCCGGCGCGTCGGTGAACACTCTTTCTTCCCAGACGATCGGCAATACCGAATGATTGCAATGCGCTATTACCGGATCAATATTGCGGAAGTTCTCTTTGTTGTACTGGATGTTCCATTCTTTCGGATAGTTATTGATTTGCAAGGCATTCAAATGCACATCGCGATGGGGGGAGGTGACCGCTATCGCACAATAGTTAAAGCCCAGATTCTCGGCAAATCTCAGCAGTATCGGGTATGCCACCTCAATGCCTTTGGCAAATGTCAGTTGTTTCAATTGTGATTCCTTCCACGTTTCCATGAACTTTGCCTCCATCCTAATATAGGGGCGCCAAATGGATCCAAAAAATCCGGCACGAATCGAAGTGTAGGATCTTTCCTGCAAAACGCCTTACATTTTTTCGAGATTGAAACTTTGGTGTTTTTTATAAAAGCGTTCTTAGCAATACAGGCTGTTATATTTTAACTGGTATCTTAAAGTTATTGCTCTAGATCCAGTATTGCCAGCAAATCGAATGTCTAGCGCTGATCCCGTCAATACCATTACCAATCACGAGTGTTTGGCAGCGCGATTTTGCGGGACACTGTGGGCAATCGTTTCAAGGAGTGCCTCATGACTGCCAGTGCCGAGAAGTACACCACCCAGACCTTGCTCGATGTGCAACCGTTGACGCCGAACCTGTTCACGCTGCGCACCAGCCGTGATCCCGGCTTTCGCTTCCGTGCCGGCCAGTTCGCCCGGCTGGGCGTCACCAAGGCCGATGGCAGCACGGTCTGGCGCGCCTATTCGATGGTGTCGTCGCCGTTCGACGAGTTTCTCGAGTTCTTTTCCATCGTCGTGCCGGGCGGCGAATTCACCAGTGAGCTGAGCCGGCTACAGGTCGGCGACACTTTGATGGTCGAGCGCCAGGCGTTCGGCTACCTGACGCTGGATCGTTTTGTCGACGGCCGAGACCTGTGGTTATTGTCGACCGGCACCGGGGTGGCGCCCTTTCTGTCGATCCTGCAGGACTTCGAGGTCTGGGAGAAATTCGAGCGGATCATTCTGGTTTACAGCGTGCGGGAGGCGCGGGAGCTGGCTTATCAGGAGTTGATCGGCGGGTTGGCGCAACGTGACTATCTGAGCGAATACGCCCACAAGCTGCAATTCATCCCCACTGTGACCCGCGAAGCGCATCCAGGCGCGCTGCGGGGCCGGATTACTACGCTGATTGAGAACGGCGAGCTGGAACGTGCGGCGGGCGTTGAGCTCTCGCCAGAGCATTCGCGAGTGATGCTGTGCGGCAATCCGCAGATGATCGACGACACCCGCGCCTTGCTGAAACAGCGCGACATGCGCCTGAGCCTGACGCGCAAGCCGGGGCAGGTTGCGGTGGAGAATTACTGGTAACGAAAACGGCACCCGCGGGTGCCGTTTCAATGTGTAGCGAATGCCTCAGGGCCGCTCGTTCTGCGCCTTGAGCAGGTCGCGGATTTCGCCCAGCAGTTGCTCTTCCTTGCTCGGGATCGGCGGCGCGGTCGGCGCCACGGCTTCTTCGCGCTTGAGGCGGTTGATGGCTTTGACGCCCATGAAGATCGCGAATGCGACGATCACGAAATCCAGCACCGTCTGCAGGAATTTGCCGTAAGCCAGCACCACGGCGGGCGCATCGCCCTGGGCGGCTTTGAGCGTGACAGCCAGATCACTGAAGTCCACCCCACCGATCAACAGGCCAATCGGCGGCATGATCACGTCGCCGACAAACGACGAAACGATCTTGCCGAACGCCGCGCCGATGATGATACCGACGGCCATGTCGACCACATTGCCTTTGACCGCGAAGGCCTTGAACTCGCTAAGCACGCCCATAGTTATTTCCTTGTTACAGATGAGTTTGGTGTAGGCAGTGTAAATCAGCGAAACGCCTCCTGCGCGAAACACCTTCTTACAATGCCCGTTTTTATCGACACATCAATTGACGATTAGTTTGCAAAATGCCAGCAATCGCGCGCGGAATACGCGCTAACCCGCTGACGGGAAAGCCAATTTCTTCAATCATGGCGTTACGTTCTTTCTATTTATGTTCCTCGGCGGGGGCCTCTAGCCTTGCTGTGGCGCACCTGGATGCGCTCAATAAAACCAGAGGAACCTGATATGACTTCCGCTCTTGGACTGGGGGCTTTTCCCCATCGCCGCACTCTCGGCGTTCTCACCGCCAGCCTGCTGACCTTCTCGGTCAACGCCGCTCCGCTGACCCGCGATAACGGCGCTGCTGTCGGTGACAATCAGAACTCGCAAACTGCCGGCGCCACCGGCCCGGTGCTGCTGCAGGATGTGCAACTGATCCAGAAGCTGCAACGCTTCGACCGTGAGCGTATTCCCGAGCGCGTGGTACATGCACGCGGCACCGGCGCTCATGGCACCTTCACCGTGACCGATGACCTCAGCGACCTGAGCAAGGCCAAGGTGTTCGCCGCAGGCCAGAGCACGCCGGTATTCGTGCGTTTCTCGGCGGTGGTGCATGGCAACCATTCCCCGGAAACCCTGCGTGATCCGCGGGGTTTCGCCACCAAGTTCTACACCGCTGACGGCAATTGGGATCTGGTCGGCAACAATTTCCCGACCTTCTTCATCCGCGATGCGATCAAATTCCCGGATATGGTCCACGCCTTCAAGCCCGATCCGCGCACCAACCTCGATGATGATTCGCGCCGGTTCGATTTCTTCTCCCATGTACCGGAAGCCACCCGCACACTGACCGAGTTGTATTCCAACTACGGCACTCCGGCCAGTTATCGGGAGATGGATGGCAATGGTGTTCATGCCTACAAGCTGATCAATGCCAGGAATGAAGTTCACTATGTGAAGTTTCACTGGAAGAGTCTGCAAGGCATCAAGAACCTTACGCCAAAACAAGTTAGCGAAGTTCAAGGTCAGGATTACAGTCATATGACCAACGACTTGGTGAGTAATATCAACAAGGGCAACTTTCCGAAGTGGGACTTGTACGTGCAAGTTCTCAAGCCACAGGATTTGTCCAAGTTTGATTTCGATCCACTGGATGCAACCAAGATCTGGCCGGGTATTGCCGAGCGCAAAGTTGGACAAATGGTCTTGAACCGTAATCCGGCCAATGTCTTCCAGGAAACTGAACAAGTTGCCATGGCACCGGCCAACGTAGTTCCGGGTATCGAGCCTTCGGAAGATCGTTTGTTGCAGGGCCGAGTGTTCTCTTACGCCGATACGCAGATGTATCGCCTCGGCGCCAACGCTTTGCAATTGCCGATCAACGCACCGAAAACCGCAGTGAACAATGGCAATCAGGATGGCGCGATGAATTTTGGCGCCAGCCAGTCCGGCGTCAACTACCAGCCGAGTCGCCTGCAACCGCGTGAAGAGACGCCAGCGGCGCGTTACAGCCAGTCGGCGCTGGCGGGCAGCACGCAACAGGCGAAGATCCAGCGTGAGCAGAACTTCAAGCAGGCCGGTGATCTGTATCGCTCGTACAGCAAGCAGGAACGCCGCGACCTGATCGACAGCTTCGGCGGCTCGCTGGCCACCACCGATGACGAGAGCAAGCACATCATCCTGTCCTTCCTGTACAAGGCTGACCCCGAGTACGGCAGCGGTGTGACCGAAGTGGCCAAGGGCGACCTCAGCCGTGTGAAAGCACTGGCGGCCAAACTGACCGACTGATAGCGATGCGGCGCACGCGAGGGCTGTCCCGCCTCGCGTGCGCTCAAGGAGAGCCCGATGCGTATTTTTCTTTTATGCCTGGCCGGGTGCCTGTCGTTCACCGCGTGGGCGGCACCGGTCGAGCAAAGCCCCGAGGCAATCAAGGCGCAGTTGCAGGATTACTACTTCGACGCCGCCCGCCGTGGCGACGTGCCGATGCTCGAGACCTTCATCGAGTCCGGCTATTCCCTCGATACCCGCGACAGCAAGGGTTACACCGCGCTGATTCTGGCCGCCTACCACGGTCAGGCGCCGGCGGTTGAGCGACTGTTGGCAGCGGGCGCGGACGCCTGTGCTCAGGATCAACGCGGCAACACGGCGCTGATGGGCGCGATTTTCAAAGGCGAGTTGCAGATCGCCCGGCGCCTGATGGCCACCGATTGCAGCCCCGACCAACGTAACGGCGCCGGACAAACAGCGGCGATGTACGCCGGGCTGTTCAAGCGTCTGGAATTGCTTGATGCGTTGAAAGCCAAGGGCGCCGACCTCAATGCCGAGGATCCGCTGGGTAACAGTGCCGCGCGTCTGGCCAGCGGCGAAATCCGTACCGCTGCGCCGCGCTGATCGGCGGTGGCTGCGTTATCATCGCGTCTTTTGTTCCGGGGGTTCTGATGGCCAAGGCCAAGCGCATGTACGGCTGCACCGAGTGCGGCGCAACCTTTCCCAAGTGGGCCGGGCAGTGCGGCGAGTGCGGTGCCTGGAACACCCTGACCGAAACCATGATCGAAAGCGGCGGCGCCACGGCACCCACCGGGCGCACCGGTTGGGCTGGCCAGCAGGCGCAGATCAAGACGCTCGCCGAAGTCAGCATCGAAGAGATTCCACGTTTTTCCACCGCGTCCGGTGAGCTCGACCGCGTGCTCGGCGGTGGTCTGGTCGATGGCTCGGTGGTGCTGATTGGCGGTGATCCGGGGATCGGCAAATCGACAATCCTGCTCCAGACCCTGTGCAATCTGGCCAAGAGCATGCCTGCGCTGTACGTCACCGGTGAGGAATCCCAGCAGCAAGTGGCCATGCGCGCTCGCCGTCTCGGCCTGCCGCAGGATCAACTGCGGGTGATGACCGAAACCTGCATCGAAACCATCATCGCCACTGCCCGCCAGGAAAAGCCCAAGGTGATGGTGATCGACTCGATCCAGACCATTTTCACCGAACAACTGCAATCGGCCCCGGGCGGCGTGTCGCAGGTGCGCGAAAGTGCGGCGCTGCTGGTGCGTTACGCCAAGCAGAGCGGCACGGCGATCTTCCTCGTCGGCCATGTCACTAAAGAAGGTGCGCTGGCCGGTCCACGTGTTCTGGAACACATGGTCGACACGGTGCTGTATTTCGAAGGTGAATCCGATGGTCGTCTGCGTCTGCTGCGGGCGGTGAAAAACCGTTTCGGCGCGGTCAACGAGTTGGGCGTGTTCGGCATGACCGACAAGGGCCTGAAAGAAGTCTCCAACCCATCGGCGATTTTTCTTACCCGTGCTCAGGAAGAAGTCCCGGGCAGTGTGGTCATGGCGACGTGGGAGGGCACCCGACCGATGCTGGTGGAAGTGCAGGCGCTGGTCGATGACAGCCATCTGGCCAACCCGCGTCGGGTGACGTTGGGTCTGGATCAGAACCGATTGGCGATGTTGCTCGCGGTGTTGCACCGTCATGGCGGGATCCCGACCCACGATCAGGACGTGTTCCTCAACGTGGTGGGTGGCGTGAAGGTGCTGGAGACGGCGTCGGATCTGGCGTTGATGGCGGCGGTGATGTCGAGTTTGCGCAACCGGCCGCTGCCCCATGATCTGCTGGTGTTCGGCGAAGTCGGCCTGTCTGGCGAGGTGCGCCCGGTGCCTAGCGGGCAGGAGCGGCTGAAAGAAGCGGCCAAGCACGGCTTCAAACGCGCGATCGTGCCGAAGGGTAACGCTCCGAAGGAATCGCCTCCCGGCTTGCAGATCATCGCCGTGAGCCGCCTTGAACAGGCCCTTGACGCACTGTTTGAGTGAACGCCGAACCTCTGTGGTGAGGGGGGTTATCCCCGTTGGGCTGCGCAGCGCCGAACCTCTGTGGTGAGGGGATTTATCCCCGTTGGGCTGCGCAGCAGACCCGTTTTTCAGGGCCGCTGCGCGCCCCAACGGGGATAAATCCCCTCGCCACATAAATCCTCTCACCCCATAAATCCTCTCACCCCATAAATCCCCTCACCACATAGATCCCCCTCACCACAGGGCATTCCAAATTGGGATTGGGCGGGCCTAGATTTCGATCAGGGCACCCAGTTTGCGCTCCAGCTCGGCCTCATCCGCCAGATTCAGTTCGATCAAGCGGCGCAGGCGCTGGATCGATTCCAGGCTGATGTGGCGGCAGATGAACCCCAAGTGGCCGTTTTCCTCGTGGGCCAGATGCACGTCCATCTCGATATCGACGTCTTCGCTCAGATGAATGTCGACGAAGAAGTCCTGCTCTTTATCCCCGAGCCACGGCTCCGGTCGCTCGATCAGCAGTCCCTTAAGCGACAGGTCGATCAGTTTGACCGGCCAGATGTATTCGCCCTGTTTCAGCTCGGTTCGGGCATCGAACGCAATACGTTTGAAACGACGTCGATTGGCGGGGTGCTCGCTCATGGCGCAATCCTCATGAAGGTTCGCTGACTATAGACCGCGAATGCGGGCGCCAGCCAATCGCTCAAGCGTCTAGACCTATGTCGGGGTATGGCCTTTGGCGCCGTAAGCGCTAAACTCGGGGTGGCTGTCTTTCTTGTCCACCCTGGCTGGAATAATAAAATGAAAAATAATAATAGCCTGCTGCGCCACTTACCCTGGCTCGTGCTGGCAATCGTAGGAGCGTGCGCCCTTGGCGTAGTGGCATTGCGCCGCGGCGAGGCGATCAACGCCTTGTGGATTGTGGTCGCTGCCGTGGCCATTTATCTGGTTGCGTACCGTTACTACAGTCTGTTCATCGCCAACAACGTGATGCAACTGGATCCGCGTCGGGCCACCCCCGCCGTGCTCAACAACGATGGTCTGGACTATGTGCCGACCAACAAACACATTCTTTTCGGTCACCACTTCGCGGCCATCGCTGGCGCGGGGCCACTGGTCGGTCCGGTGCTGGCGGCGCAGATGGGGTATCTGCCCGGCACACTCTGGCTGATTGCCGGTGTGGTGCTGGCGGGCGCGGTGCAGGACTTCATGGTCCTGTTCATGTCGACCCGACGCAACGGCCGTTCCCTGGGAGATATGGTGCGTGAAGAGATGGGCCGGATTCCCGGGACCATCGCACTGTTCGGCTGCTTCCTGATCATGATCATCATCCTCGCGGTGCTGGCGCTGATCG